>CANQRD010000020.1 GCA_947626185.1 uncultured Flavobacterium sp. | reverse complement strand
TGGTTCAACTGTAAAAACAGTCAAACCCACCTTAAATACGTTTACACAAAATTCTGGACAGTGTCAGCCCAAGCAGAATTTTATACTTACACAGTTTAGGTATAGTATAGTATCGATACAGTATCAACTTTTGCAAAAACTTGTATTTTTGCCTTTTTAATTAAACCATTCTTCCCTATCTAAACTACGATATTGAATTGCCTCTGCAATGTGATAAGGCTGTATTTTTTCTTGTTGATCTAAATCTGCAATTGTTCTTGCTACTTTTAAAATTCGATCGTAAGCCCTTGCCGATAAATTGAGCTTTTCCATTGCGTTTTTTAACAAGTTTAAAGAAGCATCGTCCAACGCACAATATTCCCTTAAAAGAGAAACTGTCATTTGAGCATTATAATGTATTCCATTATTATTTACATATCGTTTACTTTGTATGTCTCTTGCTTTTAAAACTCGCATTCTAATTGTACTACTTGGCTCTGCCAATTGTTTATCGGAAAGTTTTTCAAAAGGAACAGGATTTACTTCAATATGTATATCTATCCTATCAAGCAAAGGTCCAGAAATCTTATTCATATAACGTTGCATTTCTGCTTTTGTTGATTGCATCATATTTCCAGGCTCGTAAAAATTACCACTTGGACTTGGATTCATACTTGCCACTAACATAAACGATGATGGATACGTAATTGTAAATTTTGCTCTAGAAATAGTTACTTCTCTCTCTTCTAAAGGTTGACGCATTACTTCCAACACCTCTCGTTTAAATTCTGGCAATTCATCTAAGAACAAAACACCATTATGTGCCAAAGAAATTTCGCCTGGTTGAGGATAACTTCCACCCCCTACTAAAGCGACAGATGAGGCAGTATGATGCGGATTTCTGAAAGGTCTATTACGAATTAACCCAGCATCTTTTACTTTCCCAACAACACTATGTATTTTTGTTGTTTCTAATGATTCTTCCAGCGTCATTGGAGGTAATATACTTGCCAATCGTTTTGCTAACATTGTTTTTCCTGAACCTGGCGGTCCTATTAAAATAATATTATGTCCTCCAGCTGCTGCAATTTCCATTGCTCGCTTTATACTTTCTTGTCCTTTTACATCTTTAAAATCGCAATCTAAAAATTCGTTTGTGCTATCTGCTTGATTTTCAAAATAAAAAACAAAGGGTTCTAGTATTACTTTTTCTTCAAAAAAATCAATTACTTGCTTTATTGTTTCTACTCCATAAACCTCTAATCCTTTTACCACAGCTGCTTCTTTCTGATTCTCTTTTGGTAAAATAATTCCTTTAAACCCCTCTTCTTTTGCTTTTATAGCAATAGGCAACGCCCCGTTTATACTTTGCAACGTACCATCTAATGACAATTCTCCCATAATGATATAATCGGCTTCATTTTTTTGGGGTTTTATTTGAGCAGAAGCAATTAAAATACCAATTGCAATAGGCAAATCATACGCAGATCCTTCTTTTCGCATATTTGCAGGAGCTAGATTTATTGTAATTCTTTTACCCGGTAAACGATAGCCAATATTGGATAATGCGGCTGCAATTCGGTAAGAACTTTCTTTGATTGCATTATCAGCTAGTCCTACCAAATGATAACCTACTCCATTATCAATATTCACTTCAACTGTAATAGGAAGCGCTTCAATTCCAAAAACAGAACTACTAAATATTTTTGTTAACATATTAAATAAATATCATTAAAAATACAAAATATATTAAAACAATCCGATTACAATAAAATATTAATACGTGTATTAATTGGGGATTAGTTCTACAAATCTACACTTTAGACAATGAGCAAAATGCATAAAAAAAGAAAATTCACAAGTATATTCCTTAAAAAAACAGTTTTTTATTATAAAAAACCTCTTATACAGTCATTACATTTCTCTTTGGCACGTTTGTTGAACTGTAATCAAGTATAAAGTAAATATCACCTAATAACGTTAATGAAAATGATGATAAAAATGATAATAAATCAAAAACTAATTTTAGTAAGTTTTTCTATCTTATTAATGATTGGAACGTTAGTAGGAATCAATAGTTGCAATATTGGTGAGGCAAAAACTATTGATCCGAAAGAAAATGCCATTGCACTGCCTATTATTTCAATAGATACTACAACAGCTATTACCGTTAAAGATTACATTGGTAATATTGAAGGAAAAATTAATGTTGAAATTCGCCCACAAGTTGAAGGTATTTTAGATAAAATTTTTGTTGATGAAGGAGCTTTTGTAAATGAAGGTCAGCCTTTATTCCAAATCAATCCTCAACCATATAAAGAAGTTTTGAATAATATGATAGCTACTGAAAATGTAGAAAAAGCTAAATTGAAAAATGCAAAGCTCGAAATTGATCGTTTAAAACCTTTAATTGATAATGAAGTAATTGCCGAAGTACAATTAGAAACTGCAAAAGCTAATTATGAAATTGCCAAAGCCTCTTTAGCCAAAGCAAGTGCAGCAGTTGCAAGTGCACAAATAAACTTGGGTTATACAACCATAAAAGCACCTGTAAGTGGATATATTGGTCGTATGCCGAAACGAATTGGAAACTTAGTAAGTAAGAGCGATAAAGATCCTTTAACAGTACTTACAGATGTTAGTGAAGTGTACGTATATTTTGGTATGAGTGAATCTGATTTTTTATATTTCACAAAAGAAGCAAAAAAATCTAATAACGATGACATAGCTACCTCTGGACGTATTTTACCAGAAGTAACATTAGTTCTTGCTGATGGACAAGAATATCCAGAAAAAGGAAAGGTAGATATGATTAATGGACAAGTAAACAGAAACACTGGTTCAATTTCTTTAAGAGCATCTTTTCCAAACTCTCGAGATATAATGCGTTCTGGAAATACAGGAACGATTAAACTACAAGAAACAAAACCACATGTAATTCTTATTCCACAAGAAGTTACTAATTCTATTCAAGATAAAACCTTTGTCTATTTAATAGATGAAAATGAAAAGGTAAAACTACAAACCATTATTATTGATGGTGTTTCAGGAACTAATTATATTGTTTCTGATGGATTAAAAATTGGAGATAAAGTTATCAAAACAGGTTTTGATAAATTAACCGAAGGAATGTTTATCAAACCTACAAACTAAGTAAACCTCCAACTAATTTATACACTTTACTAAAAAAATATTATATGTTAAAAGCCATAATCAACCGTCCTATTTTGGCTACGGTAATTTCTATAATGTTTGTATTACTCGGACTTGTAGGACTTACCTTATTGCCAATTACTAGATTTCCCGAAATAGCCCCTCCAAGTGTAACAGTATCAACATCGTACCCAGGTGCAAATGCTGAAACTGTCGCACAAAGTGTTTTACTGCCTATTGAAGAGGCGATAAATGGAGTGGACAATATGACTTACATTAGTTCTAAAGCTAGTAACAGCGGCTCGGGAACAATTAATGTATATTTTAAAGCAGGAACAGATCCAGACCAAGCTTCTGTAAATGTACAGAACAGAGTAAGTAAAGCTTCCAGCGATGTACCATCAGAAGTTAATGAAAATGGAATTTCTGTAACTCCACGTCAAAGTGGAAATATCATGACGATTAATTTTTATAGCGATCATCCAGATGAAATTTACGACGAAACTTTTTTACAAGCGTATACGCAAATTAACATTACAAGAGAACTTTTGCGTGTACCAGGTGTAGCTTCTGTTACTAGAATTGGTGCTCGAGATTATTCGATGAGAACTTGGTTAAATCCCGAAAAACTTGCTTTATACGGATTAACTCCGCAAGATGTTATTGCAGCTATAAAGGATCAAAATTTTGAAATTGCTCCGGGAAATTTTGGAGAAACTTCTGAAGAAGCTTTCGAAACTGCTTTAAAACACAAAGGAAGATTTAGTCAACCTGAAGAATATGAAAATATTGTAATCAAAACGAATTCAGATGGTTCTGTCTTATTATTAAAAGATATTGCTCGTGTAGAATTTGGTGCTTCTAACGTAGGAAGCAACAATAGTGTAAATGGTTTCCCTGGATTAACAATGAACATTACTCAAACAGCAGGATCAAACGCTAGAGATATTGATATTGCTGTTCGAAAAGTATTAGAAAGATTATCAAATTCATTTCCACAAAGTATTCATTACGATATTAGTTATTCTGTAAAAGATCAAATTGATGAATCAATTAATCAAGTAAAAAACACTTTATTTGAGGCATTTTTCTTAGTTTTTATTATCGTTTATCTATTCTTACAAGATTTTAGATCAACTATTATTCCAGCTATTGCCATCCCTATTTCATTAATTGGAACACTATTCTTTATTCATTTAATGGGTTTTTCTATTAATGTTTTAACCATGTTTGCTTTAGTATTATCTATTGGAATTGTGGTGGATGATGCTATTGTAGTTGTTGAAGCCATTCATGAAAAAATGCACTATACTGGCATGAAGGCAAAAGAAGCAACAATAGAAACCATGAGCGAAATTACACGTGCTATTATTTCTATTACCTTGGTTATGTCGGCTGTGTTTTTACCAGTGGGATTTATGCAAGGCCCAGCAGGAATTTTTTACAAACAATTTGCTTATACTTTAGCCTTTGCTATTTTAATTTCAGCAATTAATGCACTTACATTGAGTCCAGCTTTATGTGCTTTGTTTTTAAAGCAACCTAAAGCAGAAGAATATATTGATCGAAATAGTACAAAGCCATTAGCAAAGCCTAAACGACTATTGGGCAGATTTTTCTATGGTTTTAACGTTGCTTTTAATTCTTTTACAGATAAGTACATAGTTGCTATCAAAAAATTAATTAGCAATAAGAAATTAGCATTAGCAGGACTAGCCTTAGTTATAGGTTTAGGTGTTATATTTTTATATAAAACCCCATCTTCATTTATTCCGAGAGAAGATGACAGTTTTATCACTTATTCATTGGCAATGCCACCAGGTGCTTCGTTAGCAAGAACAAAAGTTGTATTAGCAAAAGCAGATAGTATACTAAAGAATAGAACCGATATTGAAGGAATGACTTCTATATCTGGTTATAATACTATTGATGGAAATGCGAGTCCGTCTTATGCAGTTGGTTATATTAATTTAAAACCTCATAAAGAAAGAGGTAAAATAAAAAATATCGATCAAATTATTAAAGATATCCAAAGCGAATTATCTGTTATTAATGAGGCTACTTTTAACGTTTTTCCTCGACCAACTATTCAAGGATTTGGAGATTTTGGAGGAATTGAATTTGTATTACAAGATCGATTAGGTGGAGATTTTATTTCATTTGGCCAAGAAGCTGATAAAATAATTAAGGAGTTGAATGAGCGTCCAGAAATTAGCAATGCATTTACTTCTTTCAAAGCAAATTTCCCGCAATACTTACTGGAAATAGACTATGTCAAAGCAAAGTCAATGAATATAAGTGTGAAAGATCTAATGACAACTATTAAAAATTATTATGGAAGAGTAAAAACAGGGGACTTTAATAGATTTGGAAGAACATATCGAGTGTATATGCAAGCAGATATTGAGTTTAGAGAAAATCCACAATCATTCAATAGCATTTATCTAAAGAATAAAAATGGAGAGATGATTCCTGCTAACACTTTGGTTAAGTTAAAAAAAGTATTAGGTCCGCAAACAGTTACTCGCTATAATTTATACAACTCAATTTCTATAAAAGCCAATCCAGCAAAAGGATACAGCACTGGAGAAGCGATGAAAGCTATTGATGAAGTTACTAGTAAAATGCCAGGAAATTATGCTTATGAATATACAGGAATGTCACTAGAAGAAAGAGATTCAGGAAATCAAGCAGTTTTAATATTTGCTTTAAGTATTATTTTTATTTACTTCTTACTCTGTGCACAATACGAAAGCTATTTGTTACCTATAGCAATTCTATTAACTGTACCTACTGGATTACTTGGAGTAGCATTATTTATTAATCTAGCAGGCTTGCAAAATAATATTTATGTACAAGTTGGTTTGATAATGCTTATTGGTTTGTTAGCAAAAAACGCCATTTTAATTATCGAATTTGCTTTACAGCAAAGAAGAAAAGGATTGAGTGTTGTACAAGCAGCAATTGAAGGAGCTAAAATGCGTTTACGTCCAATTTTAATGACTTCGTTTGCTTTTGTAGCTGGATTAGTTCCACTAATGTTTACAGTTGGACCATCAGCTCAAGGAAATCGCTCTATAAGCTTTAGTGCTGCAGGAGGTATGATTTTTGGCGTTATTGCCGGAATTTTCATTATTCCAGTTTTATTTGTCATTTTTCAAAAAATTGACGAAAAACTAAAAGCTAAATTAACTAACGATTAAAAAGAAACACAATGATTTATAAAAACTATAAACTACCACAGCCTTTACTGATTAGATTATTGATGGTGGGTATACTATTCCAATCTTGTATACCACAAGCGAAATATAAGAAGCCTCCAATAGATTTACCAAACTATTATAAAGATCAAGGTACTATTAGTAATAAAGATTCAATAAATATTTCATCTATTGAGTGGAGAGATTTTTTTAATGATCAGCAATTAATCGATTTAATAGAGCAAGGATTATCTCACAACTTTGATATGCAAGTAGCTTTAAAGAATATTGAAATTTCTTCTCAAAAATTAAAACAAGCTAAAGTAGAATGGCTACCTAATGTAGGATTAGATATAGGCAATGTTGCTTATCAATTTCGTTCAAAAAATTATTATGGCACCCCTTCCTCTAACTATTACAATCACAAAGGAGAAGACGCACCATCAACTCTTTATGTTAATCAAGCACAATATAGCACTGCTTTAGATTTTAGCTGGGAAATAGATATTTGGGGAAAAATAAGAAGTCAAAAAGCAGTAGAACTAGCTAAATTTTTGCAAACTATTGAAGCTAAAAATGCAATACAAACAGAAATAATTGCAAAAATTGCAGAAGGATATTACAATTTATTGTTGTTAGATGCCCAAATGAAAGTGGCGGAAACAAATTACGAATTAACAAAAAACACATTAAAAATAGTTCAATTACAACGAGACGCTGGACAACTAACATCATTGGCTATTCAACAAACAAAAAATCAAATGCTAGTTTCTAAAGCATTATTACCTTCTTTAAAACAACAAATCGCTGTACAAGAAAATGCCTTATCTGTTTTAACAGGACGTTTACCACAAAATATTAATAGAGATACTAAACTAACAGACATAAAGCAAAACGAATTACTCAATACGGGAATTCCCTTAGAGCTTCTTCAATTTAGACCAGATATAAAAGCTGCCGAATTAGAATTAATGTCTAAAAATGCATTGGTTGGAGTAGCACAAACTAATCGTTATCCTTCTCTGAAAATTACTCTTAGCGGAGGTGTAAATAGTATGTTAGGAGAAAATTGGTTTAATATACCAGGCTCATTATTTGGAAATATAGTAACCAATGCAAGTGCTCCACTCTTCAACAAACGAAAACTGAAAACTGCTTTTGAAATAGCTAAATTAGAGAGAACTAAAAGTGAAATAGATTTTCAGAAAACTGTTTTTAATGCAATTAACGAAGTAACCAATACGCTAGTTAGTTTAAAAATGACTGATGAACAAATTGACATTGCAAATGAGCAAGTAGCTACCTCAAGATTAGGCGTAAAGCAATCAAACTTACTTTTTAACAGTGGCTATGCAACTTACATTGAAGTGATAAATGCACAAAAAAATATGCTAGAAAATGAATTAAATTTAAATAAACTTACACTTAATAAACTCCAATATCGCATACAACTCTATAAAGCACTTGGTGGAGGTTGGCTATAATTATGTCAACAAATAGATAAAAAAGAGAAAGGCTAAGTAATTATTTCTTTCTCTTTTTTAAAACTGTCTACATATTAAAACTACGGCTAAAGCTATATTAACCAAAAGAAAATAAAATCAGTAATTATTTTAGTTATTGCTCAAATATAGATTGACAATCATACCTAACTATTACTTAATATTTTCTAATTTCTCAACAATATATACTGGTGGTAAAGTTGGCTTACCTGTTTTCATATCAACAAAAACTAACATCGAATAAGCCGTTGTTAGCAACTCATTTTTTTCGTTGTATATTTCATAGTCAAACTCAATTTTCACTCCACTACACTCTTTAAAAACTGTTCGTATAGTTAATTCCTCATCATACTTTGCGGGTCGCTTATAATTCATAGTTAATGATACAACAGGAAGCATTACCCCCAACTCTTCCATACGTTTATAAGAAACCCCTAAACTGCGTAACCACTCAACTCTCCCAATTTCAAAGTATTGTGCATAATTGCCGTGATACACCACTCCCATCTGATCAGTTTCTGCATAACGGACTCTTACTTTATAGTCATAATATTTCATCTCAATAAATTATTTTTTTATCCAACATTTATATTCTACTTAATCATTTTTTTTAAATATTCCAATGGCATTTCCATTTTTTTATCACAAAAATAGTTCACATATTTGCCCCTGCAATTGATACTTAAAATCAATTCAAAAGTAATAACTGTTTTTTTAAAAATCTAACCAAAAATGCAAGAATACAAAGACATGACAGCTCAGTCTGTATGGAACGCTTGTCTTGAATTCATAAAGGACAATATAGGTGAGCAAGCTTTTAAGACTTGGTTTATGCCTATAAAGGCCATTGAATTAACTAGCGAAGGACTTATCATACAAGTACCGAGCAAGTTCTTCTATGAGTGGTTAGAAGAGCACTATGTTAGTATTCTTAAAAGTGCATTAACCAAAACTTTGGGTAGTAATGCTAAATTACTATACAAAATTCAAATGGAGAATGTATCAGGTAATAAACAACCTTATACAGAACAGTTACCTAGTTCTCAAAGAGGACCTGTAAAAACACAAGAGCTTGATGTCCCGATTCAGAATAAAAATCCTGAATTGAAAAATCCTTTTATCATTCCTGGAATTAGAAACGTAAAAATAGAATCTCAATTGAATTCTAATTATTCGTTTGACAACTTTTTGGAAGGTGATGCAAACCGTCTTGCACGTTCTGCAGGTATGGCAGTTGCAAAAAAACCAGGAGGAACATCATTCAACCCATTATTAATTTTTGGTGGTGTTGGTTTGGGTAAAACTCACTTAGCACAAGCAATTGGTGTGGAAATCAAAGAACTTTATCCTGAAAAAACAGTATTGTATATTTCTGCAGAAGTTTTTACTCAACAATATGTTGACTCTGTAAGAAAGCAAACAAGAAATGATTTTATATACTTCTATCAATTAATTGATGTATTAATTGTCGATGACATTCAATTCTTATCAGGAAAGTCTGGAACTCAAGATGTATTTTTTCATATTTTTAACCATTTACATCAAAATGGGAAACAGGTTATTTTAACTTCGGATAAAGCACCTGTAGATATGCAAGATATTGAACAACGACTACTTTCACGTTTTAAATGGGGATTATCGGCTGAAGTTTCTACCCCAGATTTTGAAACAAGAGTAAAAATTGTTAAGCATATTTTATACAGAGATGGTGTAACAATGCCTGAAAACATTATTGAATATATGGCTAAACACGTTACTACCAACGTACGTGAATTAGAAGGCGCTATTATTTCATTAATTGCTCAATCGTCATTCAATCATCAAGAAGTAACTATTGATTTGGCTCGCCAAGTAATAGAAAAATTTGTAAAACACACTCAAAAAGAAATTTCAATCGATTATATTCAAAAAGTCGTTTCGGATTATTTTGAGATGGATGTTGATACATTAAAATCAAAAACTCGTAAAAGAAACATTGTACAAGCAAGACAATTGGCTATGTTTTTTGCAAAAAAATACACAAAAGCTTCATTAGCAAGTATTGGTTCTCAAATAGGAAAAAGAGATCACGCAACTGTTTTACATGCTTGTAAAACGATTGACAATTTACTTGAAACAGACAAAGAGTTTAAGAAATATTTTGACGATATTAATCAAAAATTCTCTTAAATCATGGAAATAAAAATACTAATGGTTTGCTTAGGTAACATTTGTAGATCTCCTCTAGCTGAAGGCATCTTACAGAGTAAACTTCCTAACAATAAATTTTTAGTAGATTCTGCTGGAACTGGAGCTTGGCATTCTGGCGAACTACCAGATAAAAGATCAATAACTATAGCAAAAAAATATGGCATTGATTTAACTAACCAACGAGCAAGGCAATTTACAACTGCTGATTTTGAAGAATTTGACTACATCTATGTGATGGATGAATCTAATTACAAAAATGTAATTCAGTTAGCAAAATCAGATGAAGAAAAACAAAAAGTTGACTTGATATTAAATGTTGATTCAACAACAAAAAATCAAGAAGTTCCAGATCCTTACTACGGTGGAGATGATGGATTTGAACAAGTATATCAACTTTTAGATAAAGCTTGTAACAAAATAGCAGATAATTTAAAATCTAAATAATAGCAAGTAGGAAGGAAGTACATTTCTTCCTATTGTTTTTTCTACACATCTTTAACTAACTTTGTAGTTTAATAAATTACTCAATTTCAACATGAAAAAAGTATCAAGAACAGGTATATTATATATGATTCCTACTACTTTAGGAGAAAATGAACCTATGCAAGTATTACCTCAAACTGTAAAAGAAACAATCGAAAATCTTGATATTTTTATTGTTGAAAACGAAAAAACGGTTAGAAAATTTATTAAACGAATTTCTCCAGAAAAAAAACAATCAGAATTAATTCTTTTGCCTTTAAATAAACATACCGATTCATCAATACACAAACAATATATTCAACCTTTATTGGAAGGTAAAAACATAGGGGTTATTAGCGAAGCTGGCTGTCCGGGAATTGCAGATCCAGGAGCAGCAATTGTAGAGTTAGCTCACAAAAGTAATATTAGAGTTTTGCCTTTAGTTGGTCCCTCTTCTATTCTACTAGCTTTAATGGCTTCTGGTATGAATGGACAAAGTTTTGCATTTAATGGATATTTGCCTATTGATAAGAACGAAAAGAAAAACGCTTTGAAGATGTTCGAGCGCTTATCTTTTGAAAAAAGCCAATCGCAAATATTTATAGAAACGCCGTACAGAAATAATCAACTTCTGCAAGATATTATTCAGACTCTTAATGCAAATACACTACTTTGTATAGCTTGTGACATTACTTTAGAATCAGAAACTATACAAACAAAACCATTATCGGCTTGGAAAAGAAGCACGATAGACTTACATAAAAGACCTTGCATATTTATTATTCAAAAAAACTAACAGAAGCCTAATTGACTACTTGTTATTCTTATCTAATTTTAAATTAAATATTTTTACAAAAACATTAACACTAAATACAAGTAAATAACGACTATTATTACAATATTTTTAAATAAAATCCAAACCAATCATCTTCCAACAATATTAGCTATTTAATTAGCATTTTAATTTGTTTGATAAGCCTTCATTAAGCACTTTTTGTTTAAAAAATAATATTTTTCCTATTTCAAACTTTATTTTTTTAGAGGAATTTACAAAGATGACTTCAATAAAAAAAATAATATGATTTATCATAATAGATCATGATGCTTTTACTATTTATTTTAAGTAATTTTGGTAAAACTAAAACCCTTTCTATTGTGAGTTTTATTAAAATTACAGAACAAGATTCCTCTTACGACAACTTAGAACAAATGCCGATTAAAGAGCTATTGTCAGCTATTAATAAAGAAGATCAATCTGTTGCATTCGCTGTTGAAAAATCTCTTCCAATGATAGAAAAAGTAGTAGAAACTACGGTAAATCAATTAAAAAATGGTGGAAGATTATTCTATATCGGTGCAGGAACTTCAGGAAGATTAGGTATTTTAGATGCTTCAGAATGCCCGCCTACTTATGGAGTTTCTCCAGATTTGGTAATCGGATTAATTGCTGGTGGTGATACAGCTATTCGACATGCAGTAGAAAATGCAGAAGACAATCCAAGCCAAGGATGGATTGATTTACAAAATCATCTGATTTCACACAAAGATATCGTTATTGGAATTGCTGCTTCTGGCACTACTCCATATGTTGTAAATGCGCTGCAAACTTGTAACCAAAATAATATTCCAACGGCTTGTATTACTTGTAACCCAAATAGTCCGCTTAGTCAAGTAGCACAATTTCCTATAGAAGTCATTGTTGGCCCAGAATTTATTACGGGGAGTTCTCGTATGAAAGCTGGAACAGCACAAAAACTAGTTTTAAATATGATTTCTACTGCTACAATGGTGCAACTTGGCAGAATAAAAGGAAATAGGATGGTTGATATGAAAATGACCAATGCCAAGCTAATTGAAAGAGGTGTAAGAATTTTACAAACAGAATTAGCACTTTCAGCTGAAGAAGCTACAAATTTACTGCAAAAACATAAAACAGTGCGCGCAGCACTTGATAATTATCCTATATTTTAATGTTATGGAAATAGAACACAAAACAGACAGAAAACTTTTAAAAAAGGGGGTTAAATACCTTGGTATTGCTCTTCCATTGTTGTTTCTTGGTCCTATAATTTTACACAGTTCATTAAAAAATCAGTCGCATCCATTTTTTATTCCTGTATTTGGCATTGCATGTATTCTTTGTCTTTTGTCTATGCTTTTAGTTTTCAAGGGAATAAATACAATTATGAAATCTTTATTTTCAAATTAAAAAATATGAAAAACAAATTATTGCTTTTATTACCATGTCTTGCTTTATTCGCTTCTTGTTACCAGCAAGAAAAAAATTGCACTCATTTTCAAACAGGTAAATTTGAATTTATTACAACTATTGATGGTGTTGAAAAAAAATCTACTTTTATAAGAACTGAAGAATACGAAATTGAAGAGTTTGAAGGGAAAATTGATACTTCAAGTATTCGCTGGGTAAGTGATTGTGAGTTTATCTTACAAAAAATTAATCCAAAAAATATGGCCGAGCAAAAAGCAGTAAACATTAAAATTATTACTACAGACGGCGATAATTGTGTTTTTGAATACGGTCTGGTAAACGATGCTAGACGAGAACGCGGTAACTTAAGAAAAATAGGCGAACTCTAATATTCATACCCTATGATAGAAGCATTTTTTACAGCCGATGCTATCATTGCATTTATTACCTTAACATTTTTAGAAATTGTTTTAGGTATTGACAACGTTATTTTCATTTCTATTGTAACAGGTAAACTACCCGAAGAAAAACGGAAAAAAGCTACAAAAATTGGCTTATTCCTTGCAATGTTTATGAGAATTGGTCTGTTGTTTGCCATAACCTGGCTAATAAAAATGAAAGCTACTTTATTCTCTGTAGATTGGGGTTGGTTTTCAGCTAATTTTAATGGTCAAGCATTAATACTACTGGCAGGAGGTATCTTTCTTATTTATAAATCAACCAAAGAAATACACGAAAAAGTTGCTCACGTACAAGCCTCCGAAAATGTAAGTACAACAGATAATGCGAGGCAAATTGCAACAAAATCATTTAGCAATATCATTATTCAAATTCTAATGATTGATATAATCTTTTCTATTGACAGTATTCTTACAGCAGTAGGAATGACTAATGGTATTGAAGGCGCTTTATATATTATGATAGCTGCTGTAATTGTTTCGGTTGTAGTTATGATGATATTTGCTGTTCCTGTTGGAAATTTTGTAAACAAAAATCCTTCAATTCAAATTCTTGCTTTGTCTTTTCTAATTCTTATTGGATTTATGCTTACAACAGAAAGTATGCACTTATCTGATGCGAAATTAGCAGGACAAGATGTAGGAGCTGTTCCAAAAGGTTATTTATATTTTGCCATTGCTTTTTCTCTAATTGTTGAATTTATCAACATGAAAATCAGAAAAAAATCGTAAACAAATATATACACAATAGGCTTAAGCAATGCTTAAGCCTTTTTATTTTCTAAATATCTTTCAGTTACAAAATCAATATCTTTTATTGATTTTCTTGACCAATCTATTCTTTTCTCCAGTAATTGATCTTCTTTTAGCCTCCAATCAATGTCCGATTCTCTCAAACGGGTTGTAAGTCCTTGAATTATAATTGCGGCAGAAACAGAAATATTCAAGCTTTCTGTAAAACCAACCATTGGAATAGTTATATAATCATCAGCCTGTTCTATTATTTCTGGTGAAAGTCCACTTTTTTCTGTTCCAAAAAAAATAGCTACTGGCTCAGTTAAATCAAATTTATCCAAACTCTTTGCAGTCCCATGTGGCGTTGTAGCAACAATTTTATAGCCTTTTTTGCGCATGCTATCAATACAACCTTGTACGGTATTGTATCTATTAATATCAACCCATTTTTCTGCACCAAGCGCAATTTCTTTATCAATTCGCTTGCCAAATTTTTGTTCAATAACGTTCAATTGCTGTACGCCAAAAACTTCGCAACTGCGCATTACAGCACTTGTATTGTGTAATTGATAAACATCTTCTGCAACAATTGTAATATGATTGGTTCTATTTACCAAAACCTCTTTAAAACGCTCTATTCTTTCCTTTGTTAGAAAAGATTTTAGATATTCTAGGTACTCAACGTCATTAAATAGATTGTCTGAAAAATTCATTATCTTTAATTTTAAACAAATGCAAAGGTAATAATATTATGGAAAAACGATTAGTTGCACTTACAGGAGCAGGAATTAGTGCAGAAAGTGGCATAAAAACTTTTAGAGATGCCAATGGTTTATGGGAAGGACATGATATTATGGATGTAGCATCACCAGAAGGATGGCAAAAAAATAAAGAAGCTGTTTTGAAATTTTATAACGAAAGAAGAAAACAACTTTTGGAATGCAAGCCCAATTTAGCTCATCAGTTTTTGGCAGAAATGGAGCAGTATTTTCGCACAACCATAATTACACAAAATGTTGATGATTTGCATGAAAGAGCAGGAAGTCATGATATTATTCATTTACACGGTGAGCTATTAAAAGTTAGAAGTGAAAAAGATGAAAATTTAATTTACAATTGGACAATAGACCTAAAAAATAGTGATAAAAACGATTTAGGACACGGTTTGCGCCCACATATTGTATGGTTTGGAGAAATGGTTCCTGAATTAGAAAGAGCTATACCTTATGTTAAAAAAGCAGATATTGTATTAATAATCGGCACATCTTTACAAGTTTACCCTGCGGCTTCATTAATTGATTTTGCGAAAAGAGATGTTAAGATTTATTATATTGATTTGAATCCAGCAGCTACAAATTCATACAATAACAATATAAAAGTAATTGCAGATAATGCATCTACAGGTTTAGAAAGTATTAGAGAAGAGCTAATCAATTTTAGTCAATCGATCTAACTCAAAGAAATCAAGGTAGATTTTTCATTCGAATCAAAAACTTTACTTATCTTTCAATCTTCAAAAATCAATAAATCATTTTACAAATTATCTATGAAAGGAATAATATTAGCTGGTGGCTCAGGTACGCGTTTACATCCATTAACGTTATCTATTTCCAAACAATTATTGCCCATCTATGATAAACCAATGATTTATTATCCTTTATCAACGCTTATGTTGGCGGGCATAAAAGAAATATTGATTATATCTACTCCAAGAGATTTGCCGTTGTTTGAATCGCTTTTAGGTGATGGAAGTAATCTAGGCATTAAGTTAAGCTATGCTGTACAACCCAATCCGGAAGGAATTGCGCAAGCATTTATAATCGGACAGGATTTTATAGGCAACGATAATGTTTGTCTTATTTTGGGCGACAATGTTTTCTATGGCAATGATCTAAAAAGGAAATTACAACAAGCTATAACAACTACTGAACAAGAACAAAAAGCTGTGGTATTTGGCTACACAGTAAAAGATGCTCAACGTTATGGTGTGGTAGAATTTGACAATGAAAACAATGCAATTTCTATTGAAGAAAAACCTAACAATCCAAAATCAAACTTTGCTGTGGTTGGACTCTACTTCTACCCTAGCGATGTTGTAAAAATGGCTCAAGATCTTGCGCCTTCTAACCGTGGAGAGCTTGAAATAACTGACTTAAACAATATTTATTTAAACGAGAAAAAACTAAGTGTACAAGCCTTAGGGCGAGGATTTGCTTGGCTAGATACTGGCACACACGAATCGTTGGTTGAAGCAACTGAATTTGTAAAAACAGTAGAAAAAAGAACTGGTTTAAAAATTGCTTGTTTGGAAGAAATTGCTTTGTTCCAACAATGGATTTCTCCTTCTGAATTAGAAGAAAAAATAAAAAACTATAAAGGGGATTATTACGATTATATAAGAGAAAATATCAAGTATTTTTCAAAATAGAATTACTTGGTATTTTCTATTTTTCTATCCATTCTTGATTACTTAAATACCAACGAACGGTTTGCTGTAAACCATCACTCAAATTTGTTTCGGGCTTCCAACCCAAAGCAATTAATTTACTTGCGTCAATTGCGTATCTAAAATCGTGTCCTTTTCGGTCTTCTACAAAGGTGATTAATTTTTCGTTTTGTCCTTTTTCACGGTTTAATTCTTTATCCAACAAATGACAAATTGTTTTCACCAAATCAATATTACTTACTTCATTACAACCACCAATATTATACGTTTCGCCAATTACTCCATTTATAATTAGAAAAACAATGGCTTTAGCATGATCTTCTACAAATAACCAATCTCTAACATTTAATCCATTTCCATAAACAGGAATAGGTTGATTATTGATAATTCGCTGAATTGTTACAGGTATTAATTTTTCTGGATATTGATACGAACCATAATTATTAGAGCAATTGCTAATAATAAACGGCAATTTATAAGTTTCGCCATACGCACGAACAAAATGATCTGAACTAGCTTTTGATGCAGAATAAGGCGAATTTGGCGCATAAGGTGTTTGTTCTGTAAACAATCCTTCATTACCCAATGTTCCGTAAACCTCATCTGTACTTATATGATAAAACAGTTTTCCTTCCCAATTGTGCTCCCAAAGTTTTTTAAAGGCATTTAGTAAAACAACCGTTCCCAAAACATTTGTAGTTACAAAAGAAAGCGGATCAGCAATAGAACGATCTACATGCGATTCTGCAGCTAAATGAATTACGTGTGTAAATCTGTATTCTTCAAATAAAGAATTAATAAAAGCTTCATTTCTTATATCTCCTTGTATAAAAGAATAATTATTTAGATTTTCAATATCCTTCAAATTGTTCAAATTACCCGCATATGTAAGTAAATCTAAATTATAAATCATTGCATTAGGAAAATGTTGTAAAACATTTCGCACAACATGACTTCCAATAAAACCTGCACCTCCAGTAATTAATATACGCATTTGAGTTGTTGAATTCATAATTTCTTTTTTGATTTACACAGACAAATATATCCATAAAAAACTACCAACAACAAAAGCATTGGTAGTTCATTTACGATTAAAGCAAATAAAAAAGTCAACTCTAAAAAAGAATTGACTTTTATTTATTAATTGTTTAGCATTACTGGCATTACAAGCATTGTAACCGCTTCTCCGTCTTCTAGACCATCAACCGGTGTTAAAATACCTGCTCTGTTTGGCAATGACATTTCTAACATAATTTCGTCAGATTGTAAGTTGTTTAACATCTCTAATAAAAATCTAGAGTTGAAACCAATTTGAATATCATCTCCTTGATAATCGCATGTTAAACGCTCATCTGCTTTATTTGAGTAATCAATATCTTCTGCAGAAATGTTTAACTCAGTTCCAGCTATTCTCAATCTGATTTGGTGTGTAGTTTTATTTGCGTAAATAGCCACACGACGAACAGAGCTTAAAAATTGCACTCTGTTTAATAATAATTTATTTGGATTTTCTTTTGGAATAACTGCTTCGTAATTTGGATACTTACCATCAATTAAACGACAAGTTAAAGCATAATTATCAAAAGTAAATTTAGCATTCGAATCATTAAATTCAATTATTACATCTGCTCCAGAAGCCATTAATATATTTTTTAAAATATTTAAAGGTTTTTTAGGCATAATAAAACTTGCCTCACTTGGTGCAGAAATATCTGTACGAGAATATTTCACTAATTTATGTGCATCTGTAGCAACAAAAATTAATCCTGTTGGTGCAAATTGAAAAAATACTCCAGACATTACCGGACGTAAATCATCATTACCAGCAGCAAAAATAGTTTTGCTAATTGCCGTTGCTAATACACCTGCTGAAACTTCTGTTTTTGAAGGATCTTCTAAGCTTTCTGCCTTTGGAAATTCGTCTCCAGAAGAATACGCTAATACATACTTTCCTACATCTGAACTAATCTCAATAGTACTATTTTCTTTTACAGAAAAAGTTAAGGGTTGCTCAGGAAAAGTTTTTAATGTTTCTAATAATAGCTTTGCAGGAATAGCTATACTCCCTTGGCTATTTGATTCTATTTCTAAACTTGCAGACATAGTAGTTTCTAAATCTGACGCAGAAACTTTCAAAACATTATTATCTAATTCAAATAAGAAATTATCTAAAATATGTAAAGTATTACTACTGCTAATAACACTTCCTAATACTTGTAATTGCTTTAATAAATAGGAACTCGATACTATAAACTTCATATAAAAAAAATTTTAGGTGTAAATGGCTTTACAATTACAAATATATTCGTTTAAATTCAATAATAAAAGTAGAAATATGACTACTTTTTAACATACGATTTTCTTTTTACTAATGTAAACAAAAAACCGATGATTAATAAAATTAGTACTGGTATTGTAAAAATTAAAACTTGAATAGTTGTGTAATTTTCAAATACTTTAATTTTATCTAAAACAGGTATTTTTACTTCTTTTGTACGAAGGTTTATCAATCCTGAATCGTCTAACAAATAGTTTACTGAGTTGAAAATAAATTCTTTATTTCCATACATTTTATTAGTCCATTTATCATACCCTATTTCTAATGGTTGATAATTTTGATCCAATTGATTTTTAATAATATCGCCATCACTTATAATAATCATCTTATTTTCTACACTCAAATACTTCGGGTTTTCAACTTTAAAAGGAAGTATTCTATTTTCAAAAACAGATTTAAACTCTCCTTCCAAAAGCACTCCCAAAATATAATTCCCTTTGCCTTCGTACATTTCTGGCGTTGTTTTTTCGTTTACAATACCTAAACTTACTTCAGATGGTGTACCTTGTAATAATGAATATTTAGATGATTGTAATAAAACAGTTTTAGCAATATTGTTTTTTAATGTATCAATTGGCGAAGCAAAATCTAAACGAACTCCTTCAATATTTTTAATAATTGGATGAGTACCCTCAGGATAAACAAACGGTGCAAATTTCCACAATACTTCTGCATATTGTGTTTCACTTCCTTGTCTACCAACAGCTAATTTTATTGGTGCTGCAACCTCATCTTTTACCAAAACAGGATTTATTCTAACTCCGTATTTAAATAACATTTCACCTAAACTCTGATCTTTTGCATAGGTAAACATATTTCCTTGTTCGCGTAAACTATCAAAATCAGCCTGAACTTGATCTAACAACCAAAGTGTTTTTCCACCATTCATAATAAACTGATCCAACACTTCTACTTGTTTAGCATCAAACTCTTTTGTTGGTTTAGCAATAATTGCTAAATCAAATGATTTTAATTGTTCGAGCGTTTTTAAAGGATTATTAGCCACTGAGTCTAAGGTAAAAGGAGCAATGTGATAGCTTTCTTTTGCAGACAAAATAAAATCTGCCATAAAGTGATCTTCCAATTCGCCATTTCCTTTCAGAATCGCTATTTTCTTACTTGTTTCTCTATTTACTTTGTCAATTGCTTCTGCAAATGCATACTCTAAATGCTGTATAGATGTTAATACTTTTTCTTCTGTATTAGCACCCAACATATTTTTTAGCAATTGTACTTTTGTTGATTTATCGCCTTTTGAAACCAATGCCCATGGAAAAACTAATGCTTGAGATTGCATTCCTTTGTTGTTTACCGTTAGCGTAATTGGCTTTATTCCCATTTGAAATAAATTGCCAACTATCTGCTCTTCGTTTGCACCAGAATCGGCAAGTGGATTTACAAATTGAAAAAGAATATTTCCGTTTTTAGAAGAAAACTCTTCTAAAAGCTGACGTGTTTCAGTTTGTAACTTTACAAATTCTTGTGGAAATTGCCCGTCTAAAAGTACTTCTATAACAATGGGTTCTTTTACAGATTCAATAATTTCTGTAGTAACTTTAGACAATGTATATCGCTTATCTTGCGTAAGATCAAATCGATGATAAACCACCGAACTAATTAAGTTTACAGCAATAATTGCAATGATAAAAACTCCTAACTGAAGGATGTTCTTCTTAGTATATTTTTTCATTATTTACGCAATTGATTAATTCTAAAAACAGTAAAACTCAAAAACAAAACTGTAAAAGACAAAAAGTAAATAATATCTCTTGTGTCGATTACACCTTTAGAAATGCTATTAAAATGAGCATTTATACCAAATTGTCCAATCCAATGTAAAGCAGAAACGCTTTGTAAAACGGTAATTCCATACGAAAAGAATAAACAGCCTAAAACAGCTATTATAAATGAAATAACCTGATTGTTCGTTAATGATGAAGCAAAAATTCCGATTGATGCATAAGCGCCACTCAAGAAAACTAAACCAATATATGAACCTATGACGCTTCCTAAATCAAAAACTTGTCCGTCTAACAAATAATCTTGTAAAACCCACGGATAAACAATTGTTGGCAAAATAGCCAATAATGTTAAAATAAGTACTCCAAAAAATTTACCTAGCACAATAGACCAAACAGATAATGGTTTTGTTAAAAGTAGTTCAATTGTTCCTTGTTTTATTTCTTCAGAAAAACTACGCATTGTAACAGCAGGTAAAAGAAAAACAAAGACCCAAGGCGCTAAAAAGAAAAATGGCGACAAATCGGCAAATCCACTTTGTGGAATATTATAAGTACCATCAAAAACCCATAAAAACAAGCCATTAATAACTAAAAAAACGCCAATTACTAAATATCCTATTGGCGATCCGAAAAAGGCTTTTATTTCGCGTAAACTTATTGCAATCATAGTTACAGCAATTATTTTAAAGTAGCGTATTTATTTAAACTCCAAGCTTCTGCTCTATCTTTAAAAAGAGATTTTACATATGGCCAAACTTCGCCAAATAAATTAGAGTTTTTATATTCTTCTAAGTTAGCTTCATCTTCCCAATAGCTATAAGTAAACCATATTGAAGGATTATTTTTATCTTGATATACTTCTAAAAATTGACAACCAGGAAAGTTTCTTATTTGATCTTTGTGTTGCTCAAAATGTGCTTTAAAGTCATCTATCTTATCCTCTTTCAAAGTTAGTTTTACTATTCGTACAAACATAATATGTAATAAATAAGTTGGTTGGGTTGTGTTATTCTTCTTCTTTAAACTCAATATAAATCTGATCTTCCAAATGTACCCCTAAAAGCGTTCTAATGGAACCACCTGGTTCGTTAATTTTAGAATACATAATTCCGACTACTAACTGCCCTACTTCATTAAATAAAGCTAAAAGCTCACCTGCCTTCGACATTAATTCACTTTCGTCGTTTACATTAAAATCAGCAAAACATTGATTTACTTTTGTAATTGTACGATTTTTTATTCGAATACCAAATTCTCTTCCTTTACCAACTTTATCGAACAACTCTTTGGAAATATTGGTAATTAAATTTCCGTATTTATCTTCGTAGACATACGTTCCGATAATTAAGTTTTTCTTGATAGTTAAATTGTCTAATAGCAGATTTAAACGATACAAACTTTCTATTGGTTGACCGATGCTAGACAAAGGTTTTCCTTCACAAAGCTGATAAGCACAATATACAAAAACATCGTTTGTATTCATCCCGGGTGTATGATTAATGGCTACAGCTTCTTCAAAATCATTATTACCAATTGCTACAGCAATTGCGCCATTATCTGTTCCAATAAAGTAATGTCCTTGATATTTTACACATACTGCTGGAGAAAAAGGTAAAATAGCCGATGCAACCGAAACAATATGAATAGTCCCTTTTGGAAAATGAGTATAAGACATTGATAATACAAAACCAGCATCCTTTACTCTAAAATTCTTTACACCATGAGAAATATCTACTACATTACAATCCTGAATATTTGAGAGAATTTTCCCCTTTAATACTCCCACATAATAATCGGTATATCCAAAATCGGTTGTTAATGTAATTATTCTTCGCATTATTTTCATCCCTGTTTATTACAAAAATCAAATTTTTATAGTAGATTTGAAATACAAAATTATACTATTTTTTTAATTAACATCTATTAGTATTGAACGAAAGAACAATAGAACTCACAGAAATAAGCCCTAAAGAGTTTTGGGGCGCGCAGGATGCACATTTAATATTGTTAAAAAAGCTTTATCCGCGCTTAAAAATCGTATCAAGAGGCTCATTTTTAAAGATTTATGGCGAAGAAGAAGTTTTAGACGAATTTGAAAAAAAGTTTGTTCGACTACTAAAGTATTTTATCCGCTATAATAGAATCGATGAAAATGCTATAGAACGTCTTGTTATGGATAGTGAAATACCTCAAATAAATGCTCTTGACGAAATTTTGGTACATGGTGTTAATGGAAAACTGATTAAGGCAATGACGCAAAATCAGCAAAAATTAGTAAAATACGTTAATCAAAATGATATGGTATTTGCCGTAGGACCAGCTGGCACAGGAAAAACTTATACTGGTGTTGCCTTAGCGGTAAGAGCTTTAAAAAATAAAGAAGTTAAACGAATTATTCTTACAAGACCCGCTGTAGAAGCTGGAGAAAACCTCGGTTTTTTACCAGGTGATATGAAGGAAAAATTAGATCCTTACATGCAACCTTTATATGATGCATTACGAGATATGATTCCAGCACAAACATTAGAAGATTATATTGCCAAAGGTGTAATACAAATTGCGCCATTAGCTTTTATGCGTGGTAGAACTTTAGATAATGCTTTTGTTATTTTAGATGAAGCACAAAACACAACTCACTCTCAAATGAAAATGTTTTTAACCCGCATGGGGAAAAGCGCTAAATTTATTATTACTGGAGATCCAGGACAAATTGATTTACCTCGTAAAGTTTCATCTGGTTTAAAAGAAGCATTAGTTGTTTTGAAAGATGTGGAAGGAATTGGAATGCTTTATCTAGATGATAAAGATATTGTAAGACATAAACTAGTTAAAAGAATTGTAAATGCCTACAAAGTTTTGGATGATAGGGAAAATCAAATTATTGATACTTTTAAAAAAACAGATGCTTAATTATAATTGTACTGTTGTAATAAATAACAAACGTTATAATTTCATTAAATAAAAATCGCCTTAAATAGTTTATTTAAGGCGATTTTTATATTAATTATCTTACTAACTTTTTATACTTTAAACGTGTTGGAGCAACATCACCTAAACGTTTTTTACGATTTTCTTCATAATCTGAGAACGAACCTTCGAAGAAATATACTTGAGAATCTCCTTCAAATGCAAGAATATGCGTACAAATACGGTCTAAAAACCAACGGTCGTGCGAAATAACTACTGCACATCCTGCAAAATTCTCTAAACCTTCTTCTAAAGCACGTAAAGTATTCACATCTAAATCATTGGTAGGCTCATCCAGTAAAAGAACGTTTCCTTCTTCTTTTAATGTCATTGCTAAATGTAAACGGTTTCTCTCTCCTCCAGAAAGTGTTGCTACTTTTTTGTTTTGATCTGATCCTCCAAAATTAAAACGACTTAAATAAGCTCTTGAATTTACTTGACGGCCTCCCATCATTATTAATTCTTGACCATCACAGAAGTTTTCCCAAATTGATTTTTCAGGATCGATATTTGAATGCGCCTGATCTACATAAGCAATTTTAACTGTTTCTCCTATTTCAAAAGTTCCAGCATCTGCTTCTTGCTCTCCCATAATCATTCTAAAAATCGTAGATTTACCAGCACCGTTTGGTCCAATAATTCCAACAATTCCAGCTTGTGGTAAAGTAAAATTCAGATCATCATACAATAATTTATCTCCAAACGCTTTAGCAACGCCCTTAGCTTCAATTACATTTGTACCTAAACGCGGACCATTTGGAATGTAGATTTCTAATTTTTCTTCTAATTCTTTTTGATCTTCGTTTAATAATTTATCGTAGTTCTGTAACCTTGCTTTTTGTTTTGTTTGACGTCCTTTTGCTCCTTGACGAACCCAATCTAACTCGCGCTCTAAGTTTTTACGACGTTTTGATGCAACTTTTTCTTCTTGTGCTAAACGCTTTGATTTTTGATCTAACCAAGATGAATAATTTCCTTTCCATGGAATACCTTCACCTCTATCTAACTCTAAAATCCAGCCTGCTACGTTATCTAAGAAATAACGATCGTGCGTTACAGCAATTACAGTTCCTGAATATTGTTGTAAATGTTGCTCTAACCAATGAACAGACTCTGCATCTAAGTGGTTGGTAGGCTCATCTAGTAATAACACATCAGGGTTTTGTAATAACAAACGACACAATGCAACACGACGACGCTCTCCTCCAGATAAAACCTTAATTGGTGTATCAGGATCTGGCGTGCGTAAAGCATCCATTGCAATGGCTAATTTGGTTTCTAATTCCCATCCACCAGCTGCGTCAATTTTATCTTGTAATTCTGCTTGACGATCCATCAGTTTTTGCATCTTATCTGCATCTTCATAAACTTCTGGTAAACCAAACATATCATTAATCTTGTTGAACTCATCTAAAATAGCAACTATTTCAGCAGCTCCTTCTTTTACAATTTCAATTACTGTTTTGCTTTCATCTAATTGTGGCTCTTGTTCTAAGTATCCTACAGTGTATCCTGGTGAAAAAACTACGTCTCCTTGATAGTTTTTATCAACGCCTGCAATAATCTTTAACAACGAAGATTTACCTGATCCGTTTAGACCTAAAATACCGATTTTTGCTCCATAGAAAAAGCTCAAATAAATGTCTTTTAAAACAGTTTTGTTTGTTGATGAGTAGGTTTTACTCACCTTAGACATCGAAAAAATTACCTTTTTATCGTCTGACATAAAGTAAAAAATTGATTTATTAATTTGAAAATGATAACTCTAATAGCCTACGTGACTTATAGATACCACATTGCTCAAAATTACATTTTATAATTGAAAATAGAAACTGTTTTTAATGGATTAATCGTTAAAGATAAAACTTCCTTTCTATTCAACTATTTTTTGAAGAAATTAGTTATTTTATCAATTATTTTTCGTTTCTCTAAAGTTACCTATCGAAAAATATTTGGATTTTTACCTACCAAAAAAAGAGGCAATTCAGTTTTCGTTATACAAAAAAACACATCTTATAAAGATGTGTTTTTATATTATTATATTTTATTTAGTTGCTTTTCTAGAACGGGCTAAAAGTGTATTTTTTAATAACATAGCAATTGTCATTGGTCCAACTCCCCCAGGCACTGGTGTAATAAAAGCTGCCTTTTTACTTACTTCATCAAAATCCACATCACCAGCAATTACATATCCTCTTGGAGCATTTTCATCTACAACCCTAGTAATGCCAACATCTACCACCGTTACCCCTTCCTTAACCATATCTCCCTTTAAGAAATAAGGAACACCCAAAGCCGAAATAATAATATCTGCTTCGCGTGTTATAGCAGCAATATCTTTTGTGCGACTGTGTGTTAATGTAACTGTTGCATCTCCAGGATAACCTTTGCGACTTAATAAAATACTAATTGGACGACCAACAATATGAGAACGACCAATAACTACAACGTTTTTACCCGCTGTTTCAACTTTATAACGTTCTAACAATTCAATTATTCCGTAAGGTGTTGCAGGTAAAAATGTTTCCATTTCTAAAGCCATTTTTCCAAAATTTGTTGGATGAAATCCATCTACATCCTTATCAGCATCAATAGCCATTAAAATCTTTTGCTCATCAATATGCTTAGGCAAAGGCAACTGAACTATATATCCATCAATTGCTGGATCTTCGTTCAATTCTTTAATTTTAATCAATAGTTCTTCTTCTGTAGTTTCTTCGGGCAAAGCCACCAAAGTAGAATCAAATCCGATTTGTTCGCAAGATTTTACTTTGCTTCCAACGTAAGTTAAACTTGCGCCATTATTTCCTACCAAAACTGCAGCCAAATGAGGTACTTTTTCCCCACGAGATTTCATTTCTTGAACCTCAGCAGCAATTTCATTTTTGATATCTTCCGATACCTTTTTTCCGTCTAGTAGTTGCATTACTTAAAAAATTTGTGTGTTGTGTTATGTAAAATAAAGAAGGTTTAAACTTCATCAGCGAACCTTAAACCTTCCTTTTATATTTTTAGCGCATGCCTTTCATTTGTCCCATCATTCGCATTAAGTTTTTCCCTTTTGCACCTTGCATCATCTTCATCATTTTACTCATTTGGTCAAATTGTTTTAGTAATTGGTTGACTTGTTGAATATCCGTTCCTGAACCTTTTGCAATTCTCATCTTCCTTTTTGCATCAAGAATCGAAGGTGTAGAACGTTCTTTTGGTGTCATGGAATGAATAATTGCTTCGATATGTTTAAATGCGTCATCTTCAATTTCTACATCTTTCAATGCTTTTCCTACACCTGGCAACATTCCAACTAAGTCTTTCATGCTACCCATTTTTTTCACTTGTTGAATTTGCGATAAGAAATCGTCAAATCCGAACTCGTTCTTAGCAATTTTCTTTTGAATCTTACGCGCCTCTTCTTCGTCATATTGTGCTTGTGCACGTTCTACTAAAGAGATAACGTCACCCATTCCTAAGATACGGTCTGCCATACGCTCCGGATAGAAAACATCTATTGCGTCCATTTTTTCTCCAGTACCAATAAACTTAATTGGTTTATTTACTACAGATTTAATAGAAATTGCTGCTCCACCGCGCGTATCACCGTCTAGTTTTGTAAGGATAACTCCGTCAAAATTTAATCTATCGTTAAATGCTTTTGCTGTATTTACTGCATCTTGTCCTGTCATTGAGTCAACAACAAACAATGTTTCATGAGGTTGAATTGCTTTGTGAATGTTAGCAATTTCATTCATCATTTCTTCATCAACTGCCAAACGACCTGCTGTATCGACAATAACTACGTTAAACCCATTTGATTTAGCATATTTAATTGCATTTTCTGCAATTTGTACAGGATTATTGTTTCCTTCTTCCGAATAAACTTCAACACCCAATTGCTCTCCAACAACGTGCAACTGATTAATAGCCGCTGGACGATAAACGTCACACGCTACCAATAAAGGCTTTTTATTTTTCTTGGTTTTTAGAAAATTTGCTAATTTACCAGAGAAAGTAGTTTTTCCCGAACCTTGTAAACCAGACATTAATATAATAGAAGGATTACCAGATAAGTTTACACCAGAAGCTTCGCCACCCATTAATTCAGTTAATTCGTCTTTAACGATTTTAACCATTAATTGACCTGGTTGAAGTGTTGTTAATACATCTTGTCCTAATGCTTTTTCTTTTACTCTATTAGTAAAGTCTTTAGCAATTTTAAAGTTAACGTCGGCGTCTAAAAGCGCTCTACGCACTTCTTTTAACGTGTCTGCTACGTTTACTTCTGTAATTTTGCCGTGTCCTTTAAGAATATGAAAGGCCTTATCTAATTTATCACTTAAATTATCAAACATATTGGTAGTATTTAATACTTTGAAGCGCCAAAGATACTATTTAAGTAGTTAAGTCACAAAAAGCAAAAGCATGAAAACCTTTTTTTTTATAAAATAATGTTTTAGGGCAAGAAAAAACCTCATTTAAAATGGTTTAAAAGAGGTT
>CANQRD010000019.1 GCA_947626185.1 uncultured Flavobacterium sp. | reverse complement strand
AAACAATTTTTTAGAATATGAAAAAAGCTATATTGGCTGGAGGGTGCTTTTGGTGTACAGAAGCTGTTTTTAAGGCATTGAATGGTGTTGAACAAGTTTTACCTGGCTATACAGGTGGAGAAATAGAAAATCCAACGTATGAACAAGTTTATACTGGAGAAACAGGACATGCTGAGTCTATTGAAATTATATATAACGAAAATTTAATAAGTTATAACGAATTGTTAGAAGTGTTTTTTGCCACACATAACCCAACTACATTAAATAGACAAGGTGAGGATGTAGGAACTCATTATCGCAGTGAAATTTTTTATTTAGATGAAGAACAAAAAGCGATAGCAGAAGATTATATGCGCATTCTTTCTGAAGAAAATGTTTTTGATGCCCCAATTGTAACTCAATTAAGTCAAGCAAAAACGTTTTATGAAGCAGAAGATTATCATAAAAATTACTTTGAAAGAAAGGGCACAGAAAATCCTTATTGTCAAATGGTGGTTCGTCCAAAAGTAAATAAGTTTAAAACTGCTTTCTCAAATAAATTAAAACAAGAATAAAAAATAAAAAAGACCTATAAATTGTACTAAAAAAATGTGTAAGTATAAAATTCTGTATGGGTTAAAACCGAACATATTTTTATATATCCAATATTTATGAAAAACAAAAGACTTATTTCTTGATTATTTTTCATACAGTTTAAAGTTGCAGATGAATTTCAAAATTTTCTCAAAGACTTGTAAAAGCAAGTAATTTAAAAAATGCTAGAAGGTGAGTTAGATACTCAACTAATGATGTATAAAAAGAGGTAGTGAATAAAAATTACTACCTCTTTTTTTATTAAAATTTTAAACCAACAGATAGTTGAATTACTTTGTTTTTTGCAATACCAATTCCGTCAAAATTTTCTCTACTTTTAAAACTGTCTTTAGTTACGTTAGTTAAGCCAAGATTATATCTTGCGTCAAAAAATAAACCAATCGGACTTTCATAACCAACGCCAAAGTTTAATCCAAAATCAAGTTTATTTACGCTATCAGAATTGTTTTCTCCGTCTGAAGTAGATTTAACATTAAAACCAACTTGTGGACCTGCATTTATGTTTAAACCTCCAATCATATAGTATTTAAGCATTACAGGTACAGTTAAGTAATCAATTTTATTTTTAATGTCTACTTTTGTTTCATCGATTACTGCTTTTAAATTATTTCCTTGTGCAGAATATATTAATTCAGGTTGAATGGAAAAATGATCAGATAAGAAAATTTCTGCTACGGCACCAACATGAAAACCAGTTAAGTTTTCAGTTTTAATATCTTCAATGTTTTTTGCGTTTTCTATATTGGCGTCGGATAGGTTTACACCTGCTTTAACCCCAAATTTAAAAGAACGATCTTGTGCAATACTTACAGAATATACTCCCATAACTGCAACTAAACTTACAATAATCTTTTTCATAATTATAATTTATTAAGTTAATAAACAGTATAAAAATAAGAATATTTTTTTTTCACTCCCTTTAAAATTAACAAAATATTAAAAACACTTCGTTATTGTTAGTCAGGTTATTTAGATAAACAAGAGTATTCAATTACTAGAAATAGGTGCTAAATTGTTAGTAGTAAATTTTAGTTTATTTCATTTTTTTCCTTCTCATCAAAGAAGTTGGAATTTAAAATCACAATACCTTTTTGTAATAAAAGATTATTAGGATAAGAAATTAATTCTCCATCTTTAGTTGTAAGTAAAACGTAAAAAGCTTTAATGTCTGTAATTCTAGCTTCGTTAGGAAAGTCTTTGTCTTGAATTCTAATAATGTCTCCAATTCTGAAAGGAAAAGAGAAAAACAATAAAATACCTGCTGTAACATTACTTAATAATGACCATTGTTCAAACATGGCAACTCCAATTACTGTAAAAATTGAAGTTAATGTTAGTAAAACATTGTCTTTTTGTACTCCCCAAATCGTAAATAAAATAATGAATAATAGTACCACCAATAATAAATGAAAATATCGAACTACAATAGCTGCTCTACCTTCTTTTAATTCTGATTTTTCTGTAAAAGCAAAAATTAACATGGCAATTACTTTTTTTGCAACAAAATATATAACAATAACAATTGCGCTAAGGATGATATTAAATAAATGTGCCTCCATAGTTACTATTGAATAAATTTTATTAATTCGTGCATAAGTTGAGTTGTAGGTAATCCGACGATATTGGTGTACGATCCTTCTATTTTTTCAATTCCAACTAACCCAATCCATTCTTGAATACCATATGAACCTGCTTTGTCAAAAGGTTGATAGTTATCAATATAATAATTAATCGTACTATCAGTAAGCTCGTTAAAATAAACTGCCGTGACACAATGAACAGTAACTTGTTTTTGCATAGAAGTTAAACAAATAGACGTAATTACTTCGTGTTTTTTGTTGGATAAACTTTTTAGCATAGTAAAGGCATCGTCTCTATCAGTTGGTTTTCCCAATGATTGATTGTTGTTCCAAACAGTGGTGTCACTTGTAATTAATATTTCTTTTTCATTAAATAGTTCAATAGAGTTTGCTTTTAATTGAGCAATATAGTCTGTAATTTCTTCTCGCTGTAAATAACTTGGATAGGTTTCCTCAATATCCGATGTCCTAATTTGGTAATCTAACCCAAGATCTTTCAAAAATTCTTGACGTCTAGGCGATTTAGATCCCAAAATAAGTGTGTGATTTTTTAGTGCTTGATAAGGCATAGTTTATTAATCGTATTTTGCGTCAAAATGTTCAAACCACCTTTGTTGTGTTTTCATTACTTGTTCAATTGTTTCTCTCACAGCTCCTTCACCACCATTTTTGTGCGAAATGTATTTTGCTATTTTCTTGATTTCAGATGACGCATCTTGTGGTGCAGTTGGTAAAGCTACTTTTTGCATTACATGATAATCAGGAATATCGTCTCCCATATATAAAACATGTTCGGTAGCAATGTTGTTTTCAGCTAAATATTTTTCTAAAACTTCTACTTTATTGCTTACTCCCAAATAAATGTCTTTTACGCCTAAGTTGCTTAATCTTATACGCACTCCTTCGTTGCTTCCGCCAGAGATGATGCAAATGTTGTATCCACTTTCTAAGGCTGCTTTTATGGCATAGCCATCTTTTATGCTCATTATTCTAAGCATATCTCCTTCATTGGTTACATGAACTTTACCATCTGTTAAAACACCATCTACATCAAAGATAAATGTTGTTATATCGTTCATGATTTCTTTAAAATGCTTTGACATTATTTTTTTGTATTGAATTAGTAATTATTTGATATATCTCTTTCAGATTATTGTCTGAAATCATTTCTAAATGTTTGTTTATTGTATTTTGATCTGCTCTTGATGCTGGACCAGTTTGTGCTTCTTTTGGTGATAAAAACATTACTTTTTGTGCTGTTTCTAAAATAAGTGGTTTTAAAATTTCGAAAGGTATTTGATGTTGCCTACAAATATCTTCACCTAAAGTAAACATATGATTAGCAAAATTATTAACAAAAACTGCTGCCAAATGAATGACTCTTCGCTGATCAGATGAAATTTTATATACTCTTTCTGAGAAATTTAATGCTAGTTGCTCTAAAAATAAAAAATCGTCATGGATATTTGCTTCTATACAAAAGGGAATAGAAGAAAAGTCAAGTTCTTTTTCCTTTGAAAAAGATTGTAACATATACAACACACCTTTTCTTTCTTGAGGAAGGATAGACAAAGGCATTGTACCCGACGTGTGAATTACTAATTGATTAGGAATTTTTATCTGTTTAGCTATTTCTTCAATGGCATGGTCGCTCACCGCAATTATAAATACATCAGATGATTCCAATAGTTTAATATCATTTACCAATGTGTTTTTTGGAGCAATATTCACAAGAGATTCTGTATTTCTTGCGTATATTTGTTTTATATGTAAATTGTTGCATTCTAGCATGTTTAATATTAGATGATGTGCAACTTTTCCTGAGCCTAAAATGGTTATCGTAATCATAGAACGAAGATAAAAATTTTAACTGTAAACATATCGAATACTTTAAATAATTGTAGAAATGACGGATATTAGTAATATAGAAGATATACAACTACTAGTAAATACTTTTTATGAAAGAGTAGGGCAAGATGATTTGATAGGACCAATATTTAATGAAAAATTAGAAGGTAAATGGCAGCATCATTTAGAAAAAATGTATCAGTTTTGGCAAACAGTTTTGCTAGAAGAACATACTTATTCTGGGCGTCCTTTTCCGCCACATGCTAAATTACCCGTTAATGCTGAGCATTTTGATAGATGGAAAACTTTATTTAATTCTACAGTTGACGAATTTTTTGTCGGAGCAAAAGCAGATGAGGCAAAATGGAGAGCCGAACAAATGGCAAAAATGTTTTTGAGTAAAATAAATTATTTCAAATCTATATTGTAGATAAAAATAATTATTTCAGAAAAATAAAAGTTTTATAACTCTAAATTGTTATCAAAAATATTGATAAATGCTTGGTTAATTGTAGCATCTTTGTTTAAAAGTAAGCTTCGTTGTATTTTAGTTATTACCCATTTATCTCTTAGTTCGTTAAAATTAGCGCTTCTTAATTTTATTAAGTTTGAATGTTGATATTTATCAACTAATGAAACCCAATCTTCATGATCACCATCAATACAAATAGATACAATTTGAAGATTTGAATTAGTTTTTAATAATTCTAAAGCCCTATTATGACTTGCATTTGCGTGAGACATTCTGTTTTTTGTCCACACAAAAATCAATGTTTTTTTGTTTATTAATGAATTTAAGTTAACCTTATCTCCTTCAGTGTTTACCAATCTTACATTTGGCAAACGTTTTTCATTTTTTAGATTTTGAATAGAAGCTTGTATTTTTAAAATATCTTTTTGCTGTGCACTATCGTTCGATAATTTAAAGTACTCTTCAAAAAAGCGTTCATTATTATTTAAGCTTTGATCTTGCAATAAATAGATTAATGCAACGTTATTTAAAATGGTGTTTTTTAAGCGTTGATTTTTAATTAAAGTATCTACAGTATGTAGTTTTATTAATACTTTATCCAATCGAGAACTACCGTCAAATGATATATCAGATTCGTTACTAATAGAATTAAGTAAGATGGATAAGTATTTTGTAAATGACGAGTAGCGAATCATTTTTTCATTATTAAAATCTATTCGCTGTCTAAATGAATAATAATCTTTTGGTAATTTGTTTCTAACATCTTCATTTGTACGTGAATAATGTGCGATGGGATAGATCTCTTTTAAACCAAAAAAATGTAAATCTAATTTAGATTTAGCATACATATCAAAGTCGGAATCCCAATTAATGATAGCTTTGCTTTTCAAGTAATAGGTGGTTCTTACCGCTTGGGTGGAATCTACCTTTTTCAAAAACTGATCAATTGGCAAATCATAATATTCTAAAATATTATTTTCATCCAATAGATTTTTTACGGTTAGGTTCATCAAAAAGTTGTTTTTTTCAGCACCTCTCCCAGAAAATATAATTGAATGATCGAAATCGTTAGAATTTAAACGTAAGTTTAAGCTGTCATTTTTATCAAAATAAACGTATTGAATTTCAGGATTCATCTTATAGATGTACATTCCTGGTGTTAATGAATCAAATTTGATTGAAAACTTGTTATTATCATCTAAAAAAATAGTATCTAATAAGGTATTATCTTTATAGAAAAGAAGAAAATTACAAGTGGGGTTTTGTATTTCTCCTGAAAAATAAGCGGTGTAGTCGTTCGGTTCAAATTTCTTCTTACAAGAGAACAAAACACACACTAAAATGATTAAAAGATAATTCTTTTTTGTATGTAAAATGCTACTATACATTTTGTTATAGGTAAATAATGTAGTTAGATTAATTTAGGGACAAAAACAAATGTAGCTTTTAGGATTATGTAAAGTTGTTAAGGTAAGGTTAAATTGTGTTATTCAAAATGGAAATAAATAATACTACAGTCATTTAGAACATTTTATAATCGTTTTCATCATTGAAAATATTCATATCTTGTAGATTACCTTATTTTATAAATAAGCAGATGTTAAATACCTGAAATCAAAAACAATAATAAATATAGAGAGAAAGTAAATATTAATAGGTGGTTGATTTATTGATTTTGTATTCTTTTAATGTAAATATTATCATTAATAATAGATTTAGTGTGTGCTATAAAAATCAAATAAATTGAAAAGCAAAAAGGATATTTATTCAATATCCTTTTTAAAAACTATTGTTCAAATTATGCTGGAAGCAGTGTGTTTTTTACTTCCCCGAAGCCAATTCTTATTTGTTCATTTTGACAGAAACCTTTCATAATTACGGTATCGTAATCTTCAATAAACGAACGAGTAATATTCGGACCTAATTTTAATGGATTTTTTCCACCCCAGCTAAGCTCTAACATTGAGCCAAAACTATTAGGAGTTGGTCCAGAGATAGTACCAGATCCCATCAAATCGCCCGCATTTACACGACAACCATTTACCGTATGGTGGGCCAATTGCTGACTCATGGTCCAATATAAATATTTAAAGTTCGATTGCGAAACTAAATATTCATTTTCATTCTGTGGTTGTAGATAAACCTCTAAGTGAATGTCAAAAGTATTATTTCCTGTTTGTTGTAAATAAGGTAATGGAGTAGGGGTTTGTGCAGGGCTTTTAGTTCTAAAAGGTTCTAAAGCATCCATCGTAATTACCCAAGGAGAAATAGAGGTAGCAAAGTTTTTAGCTAAGAATGGACCTAATGGTACATATTCCCATTTTTGGACATCTCTGGCACTCCAATCATTCAATAAGACCATTCCAAAAATGTAATCTTCAGCCTCATTTACTGGAATACTTTCACCTAAAAAGTTAACGTCAGTAGTAATAAAACCTGTTTCCAGTTCAAAATCAATTCGTTTTGATGGACCAAAAACAGGACTTGTAGCTCCTGGTGGCATTGTTTGTCCCATTGGTCTTTTAATATTAATTCCAGAAGGAATTATTGTTGAACTCCTACCATGGTAGCCAACAGGTATATGTAGCCAGTTTGGCAACAAAGCATTTTCTGGGTCCCTAAACATTTTACCTACATTGGTTGCATGTTCTTTACTCGAGTAAAAATCGGTGTAATCGCCAATATAAACAGGTAGTTGCATTTCAACATCATCAATAGTAAAAATCACTACTTCTCGGTGTTTTTTATTTAGTTGTAAGACTGTGTTTTCTTTGTCAAAAATATCCGCAATTCTGTTGCGTACTGAGCGCCATGTTTTTTTTCCTGCCGAAATAAAATAGTTTAAACTATCTTGTAAAAAAACGTCATCTGTTAGTTCTATTCCGTCTAAATACCCCAACATTTGCAATGCACTTAAATCTATTGCATAGTCGCCAATTCTAGTTCCAATTGTAACGATATCATCTTTTGTAAGAAAAACCCCAAATGGAATGTTTTGAATTGGAAAATCAGAATTCTTACTCACCGTTAACCAAGACTCCCTCTTTGGATCATTTGCCGTAATCATCATAATTTTTGTTTTTTAAATTGAGTTGAATAGTCTACCAAATATATAATTATCGCTTAGATTTCCAAACGAATTTCATATATTTGGAGAATACTTAATGAAATTAATATCCATAATGAGAAGAGATTCAGAAATTTTTGACTTAATCGTAGAGGAAGGAGAAAGACAAGTTCACGGAATTGAACTTATTGCCTCAGAGAACTTTGTTAGTGAGCAAACAATGGAAGCTGCAGGATCTTGTTTAACTAATAAATATGCTGAAGGTTATCCAAATAAGCGTTATTACGGAGGATGCGAAGTGGTAGATGTTGTGGAGCAAATTGCGATTGATCGCGCAAAGGCGTTGTTTGGAGCAGAATATGTAAACGTACAACCACATTCTGGTTCTCAGGCAAATACAGCTGTGTTTTTTGCTTGTTTAAAGCCAGGAGATAAAATATTAGGTTTCGATTTATCACACGGTGGTCACCTTACACACGGGTCGCCAGTAAATTTTTCAGGAAGATTATACAATCCTGTATTTTATGGTGTAGATAAAGAAACAGGATTATTAAACTATGATAAAATAGAGGAAGTAGCAAAACGTGAGCAACCAAAATTAATTATTGCTGGTGCTTCTGCTTATTCTCGAGATATGGATTTTAAACGTTTTAGAGAAATTGCTGATAGCGTTGGTGCAATTTTAATGGCAGATATTTCTCACCCTGCAGGTTTAATAGCAAAAGGGTTAATGAACGATCCTATACCTCATTGTCATATTATTACTACAACTACGCACAAAACATTGCGCGGACCTCGTGGAGGAATGATTATGATGGGGAAAGATTTTCCAAATCCGTTCGGAATCACTACTCCAAAAGGAGAAGTAAGAATGATGTCATCTTTATTAGATTCTGCCGTTTTTCCAGGAAACCAGGGAGGACCATTAATGCATATTATTGCAGCTAAAGCGGTAGCGTTTGGCGAGGCATTATCTGATGAATTCTTTAGCTATTCTTTACAAGTACAAAAAAATGCAAAAGCAATGGCGGCAGCATTTGTAAAAAGAGGATACGATATTATTTCTGGAGGAACAGATAATCACATGATGTTGATTGACCTTAGAAATAAAGGAATTTCTGGAAAAGAAGCAGAGCAAGCTTTAGTAAAGGCAGAAATTACTGTAAATAAAAATATGGTTCCATTTGATGATAAATCTCCATTTGTAACATCAGGTATCCGTATTGGAACGCCAGCAATTACAACAAGAGGTTTAGTTGAAGCAGATATGGAAACTGTTGTTGCTTTGATTGATAGAGTTCTAACAAACCATACAAATGACGATATCATTGAAGAAGTAGCTGACGAAGTAAACGAAATGATGGAAGCAAGACCAATGTTTGTTTGGTAATATTGTTTCTTTTATAATATATGCACCCCTTAATCTAAATGTGATTAAGGGGTGTTTTTTTATGAATAAATATTAATATTTTTAAAGATTACAAAATTTTAAATAAATATGAAACAAGGCTTGCTAATCGGTTTTGTTAGTTTATTTCTATGTAGTTGTGGAAAATTAAAAGAAAAATCTGACAAATCAGTTGTGGTTAATGCAATTGAAATTGATACTTTGAGTGTTGTTCAACAAATAGAGCAATACAGATTAAATATTGATTTTTCTAAAGAAGAATTAGAAAGCTTTAATCGCGATATTTACAATTCTTCAGAAAATGATCAAATAAAGGCATATTATAAAAAGATGCTGATACCTTAAAAAAGGGAATAGTCCATTTTGCGAGGGTAGAAAAAAGCTACTCAATGGTTTATCAATTAAAGGGAAAATCTATTTTAGTTGAAGAAATAAAATACAATATAAAGAACCAATATATGTAAATGCTAATCCCGCAATTAAGGATAGTATTGTCGATGTTTATTATTTAAAAGAAGAATCAAAAAAAATATTTTATCTTCAAAATGGTAAACGAATGCTAGTAATCAGATATCTAAGTTTAAATAAGTTAGAAAACTAAAAAGCGTAGAATTATAATAAATTCTACGCTTTTAAATTTTATTCTTCCAAGCGCATATAGCAATAAAAATGAGTGCCTTTATCTGTGTTTACTTGATAATGCATAACATCATTTTCTTGCAAAAGCATTAAGTCACAATCAGATTTTAAATGGGTTTCCTTTAAAAAATGCATATCAATTACACTTATTTTGTCTACTTTTTTTTGATCGTCAAAAGCAGCATTAATACACCATTCCAAGTACTTTGTATTGGTAACATGATTTACCATGTCTAAATCAGACAGTTTTACCGTTATTTCATCAATCTTTTTATAATCTCCTTTTTGAAGTTTAGAAAACTCGGCCTCTGTTACTTTTTTGTCATTAAATTTTGTAAAATGCTCGTGTGGAACGGCAAGTGGTTCCGGACGACGTCTTTCGTTATTAATAACTACCCAAAGAGAAGTAGCTACAGCCACTAATTGATTCTTTAGATATACTTCAAAGTTTCTGATAGAGCGAACTCCATCTAAGCGTTCAATCCAAGTTGTAATAGAAATTTGATCTTGCCATTTAGGTAAATCAGCCTTTTTTTCTACTCTAAATTTACTTAATACCCAAGTTTGATGAAATTTTTCTAAATCCCAAAAACTTATTCCTCCTAAAACAGAATGATCTGCAGAAACTTTTTGAATAAGCTTGCATAAATCTACCCATTTTAATCGTCCTGATGGAGAACATTCAAAAAAATCGATTTCTATTGTACGTTTATAAATGGAAGTAAAATTGGCTGAAATAGGCATTGTAATTATTTTATTTGCGATTCAATCGCATTTGTAATCGTTGAATAGGGAGTTTGATAATCAAACCAAAATGTATTTGGCGTGCGTTTAAACCAAGTAATTTGTCGTTTAGCAAATCGTCTGGTATTCTTTTTTATTTCTTCTATGGCAACTTCAAAAGAAGTTTTGTTGTCAAAATAATCAAATAATTCTCGATAACCAACTGTTTGCAATGCATTATAATTTTTATAAGGCAATAAGCTTTCGGCTTCTTGCAATAAACCTGCTTCTAGCATTATATCCACTCTTTTGTTTATTCTATCGTACATTGCTTGTCTTTCTGCTTCTAAACCAACAATAATTGGTGTAAAATTACGTGTATTTTTCTTTTTATTCAAAAAACTAGAATAAGGTTTGCCAGTACCTAAAGAAACTTCTAAGGCACGAATAACGCGTTGAGGATTATCTAATGCAACATTCTGATAATGTACCGGATCAACTTCTTTTAGTTGTTTTTGTAAAAATTCTAAACCTTCAGTAAGTAGTTGTTTATTGAGTTGCTCTCGAATTGAAGGATTAATATCAGGAAAATCATCTAAGCCTTCAATCACAGCATTAACGTATAAGCCAGATCCACCTACCATTACTTGAATGTTGTTTTTTTTAAATAGATCTTCTAGTAATGCAATTGCTTCTCGCTCAAAGTCTCCAACAGAAAATGAGTTTTTAATACTGATATTTTGAATGAAATGATGAGGCGCAGAGACTAATTCTTCTTTTGAAGGAACAGCTGTACCAATTGTCATTTCTTTAAAAAATTGTCTGCTATCGCACGAAATAATTTCACAGTTAAAATGTTGTGCAATCTTTATAGCTAATGCCGTTTTTCCAATAGCAGTTGGACCAATAACGACAATTAAATAATTATTTTTTGTAAGTGACATCTGTTAATTTTTGACCGCAATTATAACAATAATTAGCATCATCATCATAAATAGTTGTAGTGCAAGAAGAGCATTGACGACGTCTTCTGGCATCAATTGTTTTATTCCTTTTCAGGCTTGAGAATTCAGCTGTTACAATTCCTGTTGGTACAGCAATAATACCGTATCCCATAATCATAATAAAGGATGCGATGAATTGCCCTAAATGAGTTTGTGGAGAAATATCGCCATAACCAACTGTGGTAAGTGTAACAATACACCAATAAATACTTTTAGGAATACTTGTAAAGCCGTTTTCTTTTCCTTCTACTAAATACATTAGTGCTCCTAATAAAATGGATATCACTAGTATAAAGTAAATAAATACAATAATTTTTGTTCTGCTTGCTTTTAAAGCTAGTTTTAAATTAGATTCTGAACCTGTATACGGAACAAGATTTAAAATATTAAATAAACGCAACAAACGCAAAGCTCTAATTACGGAAAGAACGCCAAGATCGGAAATAAAAAAGGATAAATACATTGGCATTATCGAAATTAAATCGACAATACCATAAAAACTAAAAATATACTTCCATGGATGTTTGTTAGAGGCAATTCTTAATATGTACTCTATAGTAAAGAATATGGTAATTATCCATTCTAATACTTTTATAAATGTGTGATGTTTAATGTCATAACTATGTATAGATTCTAACATTACTAAAAGCACACTAAGTAAAATAACAGCTAGTAAAGCTAAGTTGAATAGCTTGCCTGCAAAAGTGTTAGAACCATATATAACGATATAAATCTTTTGTTTAAGAATATCCCATTCACTTTTAAGTCTTTTTCTCACGCCTTTTTTTTTAATAATGAACTAATTTATAACTGCTCTTTTTATTTAAATAGTTTAATAGTATATTTCTATAATTTCTATGAAACTCAATAGGTGTAATATTAGCTAAAATTCGTTTTGGATCGTTTATTTGATAATTTAAATCGTAAAAACAATATCCTATTAATTTACCTGATTCTACAACAATGGCAGATTTTTCATTAATTGTTCTTCCTTTTTCAATTATTAATGAGTTACCAGTATCAATATCAAATTGTTTTATTGTATTTGATATTAGGTCATTATATGTAGTAAAAGGTATTTCAAAAGTACTGAAAAAAGTTTCTTCCGTTACTTTCTTTAATTTTTTTTCGTAAAGTGTTTCTAAATAATAAGGATGTTCAAAATTGTTCATTATTTTATCTAGAAATTTTTTACCCTCAGTTAAAGAGGAAAATGCCATTATGTTTCTTTTTCTTCCATCTGTTTTTTCTAAACTAAAATAGAAGAAACCCTGTAGGTTTGTTTTTAAATAAAGTGAATAGGCAAAGATGCTTTTTTTAGAAGTTTTGTTATATTTAGGTTTATTGAGTAAAATTTCTTCTGTTTCTTTTAAAATAGAGATTAACTCGTTTCCAGTTTTTTCAAATGTAACTGTATACGTTTCTTTTTGTATTTTTTTGAATAAAGTGGATGTGCTGGTAAAATGTTGCATTATTTTCTTTTTAATGTTTTTACTTTTACCAATGTATATAATCTGTCCTTCTTCGTTGTGAATATAAAAAATACCAACCGTAGTAGGCAATGAATCGGCAATATCAAAAAACTTAGGATTAATACCTATTTTGATATCCGATTTAATCATCGAAGTTAAGATAGTTTTTTCTGTGTCTTTTGTTAATAATAGCTGAAATAATTTTAGCGTAGCTAAAGCATCACCATAAGCTCGGTGTCTGTCTGCTAATGGAATACCTAATGTACGCACTAATTTTCCTAAGCTATAAGAAGGCATTTCTGGCAGTAGTTTTTGTGATAATTCAACAGTACAAAGAGTGTCTTTTTTGAAATCGTAACCTAATTCTTTAAATTCATTTCTCAGTATTCTGTAGTCAAAAGCTGCATTATGAGCAACTAGTATACACCCCTCTGTAATTTCGATGATGCGTTTTGCAATCTCATAGAATTTAGGTGCCAACCTAAGCATAGCATTGTTAATACCTGTTAGTTTTACAACAAATGGTTGTATTTCTTTTTCAGGATTTACTAAGCTTATTACTTGGTCTACTACCTGATGGCCGTCAAATTTATAAATAGCTATTTCGGTTATTTTTTCTTCGTTAAATTGACCACCAGTTGTTTCTATGTCTAATATTACGTACAAGGTATTTTAATTATTTTAATTCGTAATTGCGTTCACCAAAAATTGTGCTACCTACTCTTATCATATTACTGCCGCAAGCAATAGCTATTTTATAATCATTGCTCATCCCCATTGAAATTATATTAAAATCAGTATTGGGTAAATGATTGTATTGTTTTTTTACTTTATCAAAAATTGCTTTTAAGTAGCTAAATTCCTTTTCAATGTGTATTTTATCCTCTGTAAAGGTTGCCATTCCCATTAATCCAACAATTTTGATATGGTTGAGAGATTTAAACTCTTCATTATTTAAAATTTCTAAAATTTCAGCTTCACTTAATCCAAACTTTGTTTCTTCGTCAGCAATGAATAATTGTAACAGACATGAAATTACTCGATTGTTTTTCTTCGCTTGTTTATTAATTTCAATTAATAATTTTAAACTTTCTACACCGTGAATCAAAGATACAAAAGGCGCCATATATTTTACTTTATTTCGCTGAACATGTCCAATCATGTGCCATTCTATATCTTTAGGTAGAGCTTCATATTTATCAGACATTTCTTGTATTTTGTTTTCCCCGAAAATTCGTTGTCCTGCCTCATACGCTTCTAAAATTGCTTCGTTAGGTTTTGTTTTAGAAACCGCAACTAAGCATACATTGTTAGGTAGGTTAGCTTTTAAATGATTTAAATTCTCAGTAATTGTAGACATTTTATTATAGTTTAAATTTCATAAATTAATAGTCCGTTCATGAATTTAGGTTCAATGTACGTACTTTTTGGTGGCATAATTAATTCGTTATCTGCAATTAACTTTAGCTCTTCAATATTGGTAGGATAGAGCATGAAGCCTACTTCATATTCACCATCATCTACCAATTCTTTTATTGTAATTATAGATTCGTTACCTGGTACATAGTCTATTCTAGCTTCGTTTCTCAGGTCATCTAATCCTAAAATTGGATGCAAAACATAATCGTATAATATTTGGGCATCTAATCTTTGTAAAATACTTTCTGTTTGTACGGCTTCTTTTTCTTTTAGTTTAAGAGAGTAAAAATTGCCGTCTAAATACATTCCGAATTCCATTTTCTTCGAAGGTTTCCACAAGCGTTGTTGTTTGTTTTTTACTACGAAATTTTTTTCTAATAAATTGATGAATTCTTCTTTTGTGTGGTTGTTTAAATCGTGGATAATACGATTAAATTCATGTATTTTAATGTTGTTTTCAGCAATTAAAAAAGTCATTACACTGTTGCTATGTGTGTGTGGTTCAAAACCATTTTCTTCTTTGAGTTTTGCCGCAGAAGCAAAACGATGATGACCGTCGGCAATATACAATTCAGAAATTTGAGAAAATTCTTCACATAGCCAATTTATACAAGTATCATCATCAATAGTCCAAATCGTATGTCTTTCTTTGACAATGGTTGTAAAATCGTAAATAGGTGTTTTTTTTTTGTGTATTTTAATCCAGTCGTTAATGTTTTTTTTATCGGGATATGTCATTAAAACAGGTTCTGTATTAAAACGACTGTGGAACAAGTATTCTTTAAACAAATCTACTCTATACTCTAATGTGTCTTCGTGCCTTTTAATTACGTTGTTGTTGTAATCGTCAATTGAAGTACCAGCAACTATTCCTATAAAGCTGTAGTTTTTTGTTTTTATTTGATAAAGATAAAAAACAGGCTTTTCTTCCTTTATAAGTATTTCCTCTTTTTTAAAATCGTTTAGCTTTGCCGCCACCATTTTAAAACGTTTATCACTTGTTACTTTTTGTGGATTTACATAAGCAGGATTTAAAACGTGTAGAAACGAAAATGGATTGTATTCTAGTAAATAAGCTATTTCAACCGGTGTATAATCTTCAAAAGATCTACAGGTTACTAAACTAACTTTATCTTGAGTTGGGCGAATACCCTGAAATGGAATAATTTTAGCCATTCTATTTTTTCAAATATCAATAAATAAGAGAAGACAATCAACAATAATATTGATTGTCTTTTAAACTTTGTTTATGGTTTAATTACGAAAACATTTTCGCAACTTTTTCTGCTTTTTTGCTTTCAGCGTAATCGTAAAATCCTTCTCCGGATTTTACTCCTAATTTACCAGCCATTACCATATTTACCAACAATGGACAAGGTGCATATTTAGGATTTTTAAATCCGTCATACATTACGTTCAAAATTGATAAACAAACATCTAAACCAATGAAATCTGCCAATTGTAATGGTCCCATTGGATGCGCCATTCCTAGCTTCATTACTGTGTCAATTTCTTCTATTCCAGCAACACCGTTGTATAGTGTTTCAATAGCTTCATTAATCATTGGCATTAAAATACGATTGGCAACAAATCCAGGATAATCGTTAACCTCTGTTGGTATTTTATCTAATTTCTTAGATAATTCCATAATAGTATTTGTTACTTCGTCAGAAGTATTGTATCCTCTAATAATTTCTACTAACTTCATAATTGGCACTGGATTCATGAAGTGCATTCCAATTACGCGCTCTGGATTTTTCACCACAGATGCAATTTGAGTAATTGAAATAGAAGAAGTATTAGAAGCAAGAATTACATCTTCTCTACAAACTGCACTTAGTTCTTTGAAGATATTTAATTTAAGAGTACTGTTTTCAGTAGCAGCCTCTACTACCAAGTCAGCATTTACAACTCCATCTTTAATATCTGTATAGGTAATAATATTTTCTATTGTTTCTTTCTTATACGCTTCTGTGATTGTTCCTTTAGCAATCATACGGTCTAAGTTTTTGCTAATAGTATTCATTCCTCTTTCAATCGCTTGTTCTGAAATGTCGATTAAAAGTACCTTGAAACCTTTTTGGGCAAATGTATGAGCAATTCCGTTACCCATTGTTCCTGCACCAATTACAGCGATATTTTTCATAAATTGTTGATTTATTTTTAGTTAATAAATTTTAATTGTTAAATGCATCAATAATTTGATAGGCCAATCTTAAAGCTTTTGTTCCATCTTCTAACGTAACAATTGGTGTAGTTTTGTTCACAATTGCATCATGAAAAGATTCTAGCTCATCTAAGATAGCATTATTTGGTAAAACCTTCGGATTATCGTAATAAATTTGTTTTTTTAAGCCTTCAGCATTTTGAAGAATTAAATCAAAATCACCTGGAATTTCTGGTGCATCTTTCATTTTTACAACCTCACAAGTTTTTTCTAAATAATCTACAGAAATATAGGCATCTCGTTGGAAGAAACGAGATTTTCTCATGTTTTTCATCGAAATTCTACTTGCTGTTACATTAGCAACACATCCATTTTCAAATTCTATTCTAGCATTGGCAATATCTGGTGATTCGCTCAATACAGAAACACCACTTGCGCTTACATGTTTTACTGGCGAGTTTACTACGCTAAGAATAGCATCTAAATCGTGTATCATTAAATCTAAAACAACAGGAACATCAGTACCTCTTGGATTAAATTCAGCTAATCGATGCGTTTCAATAAACATTGGGTTTTCTATCTTAGAACTAACCGCTACAAATGCAGGATTAAAACGCTCTACATGGCCCACTTGTCCGTATACATTATGTTTTTTGGCTAAAGCTATTAATGTTTCGGCTTCCTCTACAGTTGTGGTAATTGGCTTTTCTAAGAAAACATGTTTTCCAGCTTCAATAGCTTTTTTAGCACAATCGAAATGAGAAAGGGTAGGGGTTACAATATCTACAACATCTACAGCTTGAATCAATTCTTCAATTGTATCAAATTTTTTATAACCAAACTCGGTAGCTACTTTGTTTGCATTTTCGTCAAAGGGGTCATAAAAACCAATTAATTCGTATTTTTCAGATTGGTTGGCTAATCGCAAATGAATTTTGCCCAAATGCCCAGCTCCCAACACGCCAATTTTAAGCATAAAAAAATATTTTGAACAAAAATAAAACTTATTTATTTAAAAGGATAAACATTAAGGTTTAATTCTTTTGGGAGTTAGTGCTTTTTTGATATTCATTGAGAAATAATAAAATATTAGTTACTTTTGTAGAAAGCAGTTATTACAATGAAAGATTCTACTAAACATCAAGGATTAAGAAATCAGTTAGTGGCTACATTGAAAGAAATGGGAATTACAGATAATGCAGTTTTACAAGCCATTCAAAGAATACCAAGGCATTTGTTTTTAGATTCTAGTTTTGAAGATTTTGCCTATCAGAATACTGCTTTTCCTATTGGTGCTGGCCAAACTATTTCTCATCCTTATACCGTAGCTTTTCAATCGCAATTGTTGCAAGTAAAACCAGATGATAAAATATTGGAAATAGGCACGGGAAGTGGCTATCAAACGGCTATTTTAGTTGCTATGGGAGCAAAGGTTTACAGTGTAGAACGACAGTTGGAATTGTATAAAAAAACCTCATTAATTTTGCCGAAGTTGGGTATTCGCCCTCGATTGATGACTTTTGGTGATGGCTATAAAGGCATGCCTAATTATGCTCCTTTTGACTCTATTATTGTAACGGCTGGTGCTCCTTTTATTCCGCAACCTTTAATGGCTCAATTAAAAATAGGCGGAAGATTAATCATTCCTGTTGGAGAAGAACAGCAAACAATGATTGAATTAATTCGACTAAATGAAACTCAATTTGAAAAACACGAGCACGGTGATTTTAAATTTGTACCTATGTTGGAAAATAAAAATTAATAAAATTTGTTGTTTGATAATCGAATTATAGCAGCTTTTTTTACTGGTTTTGTTATCGATTTTTTTTACTAAATTAATTCCTTAAATTCATATTATGAAAGTTGCAATTATTGGTGCTGGAATAGCTGGGTTAACAATGGCTATTGCCTTAAAAAAGGCAAAAATTCCTTTCGTAATTTACGAATCGGCAAGTGAAATAAAACCTGTAGGTGCCGGAATTGCAATTGCAAATAATGCAATGCAAGTTTATCGTTATTTAGGTATTGCAGATCATTTGCAAAAAGTGGGAATGCGAATTTCTACTGTATTACTTACTGATGTGAATTTGAATACATTAACCAAATCAGACTTGCAAAAATTTGAAGAGCTTTATCAATTAGAAAATATCGCTATTCATCGAAGTGAATTACATCGTGTGTTGATTGAAAATGTTGGAGTTGAGCATATTGTTTTAAGTAAGCGTTTGAACGGAATTTCGAGAATTAATAAAGATAAAATAGAATTGAATTTTACAGATAATTCTACAAAATATCATTCGTTTGTAATAGGGGCTGATGGTATTCGTTCGCAAGTAAGACAATTGTTTTTTGGAAATTATCCGTTAAGGGATGCGAAGCAGATTTGTTGGCGAGGAGTTTTAAATTTTGAATTGCCCGCAAGATTTAAAAATACTGCACTAGAAGGTTGGGGGAAAGCAAAACGTTTTGGATTTGTTCAATTAGATGAAAAGCAAGTGTATTGGTATTTTCTAATAAACGAAGATTTGTATAATGAAGATACAGAATTGATAGATTTGTTAAATGGGTGTAATGATTTAGTGAAAAGTATGATTTTGAACACTCAAAACTCTACAATTTTTAAAGATAAAATTTACGATTTGAGTTTGGTAAATAATTGGTATAAAAATAATGTAGCAATTATTGGCGACGCTGCACATGCTACAACTCCAAATTTAGGTCAAGGAGCTTGTCAGGCAATTGAAGATGTTTATGTAATTAGTAAATTATTAGAAACAACATCTCTTGAAAACGCTTTACAACAATTTACTTCAATTAGACGTGCTAAAGCACATGCGGTAGTAAAAGATAGTTGGCAATTAGGACAAATAGCACAATTGAGACATCCGCTATTAATTGGTACTAGAAATTTTGCATTTAAAATTTTACCTTCTTTTGTAAAAGAGAAACAAATGAAAACAATGTTTCAATTGCAAAAGATTTAAATGTGTTTTGATTATTCTTCTAGTCCAGCTTCATCCGTTGTTCCAGATAAACTTGCACCATCAGAATTATTTAATTGCATAAATACCACGCTGGATAAAATAGTTAATAATCCCATTACTAAAAAGGTATAGTTAAAAACAGTAATTGGATTTTCTGTGTTATTTAAACTACTATCTGTAAAAAGCTGTAAAAGCATTGCTGAAATAGAAATCCCTAAGCTAATGGCTAATTGCTGTGTTACAGAAAGTAAGCTGTTTCCGTCACTTGAAGTCTTGTTGTCTAAATCAGCTAATGATATTGTATTCATTGATGTATATTGTACAGCATTAAAAGCACCATTCAATGCCATTAAAATAATAATATAAGCATAAGGAGTGTTCTTATCAATGAAGAAAAATAAACAAATTAAAAGTCCTGTAATTATTGTATTGGTTATTAATGTTTTTCTGTAGCCGAAACGTTTTACAATTGGCACTACAAAATTTCTTGAAATTAGGTTAGCCAATGCTTGTGGAATCATCATTAGACCAGCATAAAAAGCAGAATAGCCAAAGCCAATTTGCAATAATAAAGGAATCATTAAAGGCATACCACCAACGCCAAATCGGGTAACTAAATTACCAATTAAACCAATATTTAATGTTTTAATTTTAAATAAACTTAATTTTATTAATGGAAATTTAGCTCTCTTAGCGTAGTAAATATATGCGATAATAAGACAAATTGATAACAAGAAAATGCCTGTTAAGCTAAAAACAGAAAAGTTGGGAGAATTCCAACATTCAATTACTAAAGTAAGCGTTGTCAAACCACCACTAAAAAGAATCCATCCAGTAAAATCAAATTTATTTATTTTATTTTTAAAATTAGGAATCAGATAAAGTGCCACAATGATAGCGATAATTCCTACTGGTAGATTGATTAAAAATATCCAATGCCAGGATAGTTTTTCCACTAAAAAACCACCAGCAGTGGGACCTAACATCGGACCTATAAGCGCGGGTATTGTAATGAAATTAATAATTTTTAAAAGTTCTTTTTTAGGATAAGCGTACAACAATGTAAGCCGAGCAACCGGTACCATCATCGATCCGCCAATGGCTTGAAATATTCGAGCTAAAATTAATTCAGTAAGCGTATTTGAAAGTGAACAAAATAATGAGCCAAGAGTAAATAAAGCTACTGCAGTAATAAAAATATTCTTTGTTCCAAACCTGTCTGCTAACCATCCGCTTAGCGGAATTAGTAATGCCACCGTTAAAGTATAAGATACAATAAGACTTTGCATATCTAATGGCGATTCGCCCAAACTTTTGGCAATAGATGGTAATCCTGTGTTTAAAATTGTACCGTCTAAAGCTTGCATAAAAATGGCTAAAGCTCCTAAATAGGGCAAATACTTTTTTATTTTATGATCTTCAATTATACCAATTTCCATTAGACTTTTTAGTACTTATTTTACTTCACTATGAAATTAAGACAATACATTGGTGTCTACAAATCTTTTACTATAGTTTTTTTATTTTTATAAATACTTGTATAGTAAAGGTTTAGAGTGGTAGTTTATGCGTCAATCCAGTTGTTGATCATTTTTTTTCCTTCCTGTGTCATATAAGATTCAGGGTGAAACTGTATTCCTCTAATGTCTTTTGTGCGATGTTTAAAAGCCATGACAATATTATTATTGCTATAAGCTGTAATAATTAAGGAAGAAGGGAAGTTTTCTGCTTTAAGTGCCCAAGAATGGTATAAACCAACAGTAGAATTAAGAGAAATTGCTTCGAATAAAATATCTGGCTCTACGATTTGTAAACTATTTTGCTGTCCGTGATAAACTTTGTTTAAATTATATAATTCTGCACCGTAATAAGTTCCGATGGTTTGATGACCTAAACAAACACCTAAAATTGGTTTTTTATTTTCGTAGGCTTTAATGATTTCAAATAAAATAGGGTAAGCTTTTGGTACATCTGGTCCAGGAGAAAGCACAAGTTTATCAAATTGCTCTAAATCTTTAACTTCTATCTCGTCACTCTGTAAAACAGTAATATTACAATTTGGATGTTCATCAAAAATTTGATATAAATTATAAGTAAACGAATCATGATTGTCAATTATTACAATTTCTTTCTTCTTGCTCATAAACAATTTGTATTTTTGGCTATTCTTATTACGGATTAAATATGAACATCAAAGATACAATTATCTCTAAAATGAATGAGTTAGGAAGTAAAAGAACTCCCTTTTTGTTTGTAATAGATTTTAATGGACAAGAAGGAGAGGTAATTCCTTTGTGTGAAGTTAATCCGAATGAAATTCTATATTCATTTAACCAAGTTACAAATAAAGAGTTATCTTCTAATTTTTCTAAACCAAAACTAGTTTCTTATCCAATTTCTTACGAAAACTACAAAATTAGCTTTGATAAGGTTATGCATGAAATAAGTATTGGAAATACCTATTTGATCAATCTTACAGTGGCTACACCATTAGAAATTGAAGAACGTTTATTGGGAATTTATTCGCACAGTAAAGCTAAATATAAGCTTTGGTATAAAGATGAGTTTGTTTGCTTTTCTCCAGAAATTTTCGTTCAAATAAAAGAGAATACTATTTATTCCTTTCCGATGAAAGGAACAATTGATGCTTCGATTCCAAATGCAGAACAATTGATTTTAGGCGATAAAAAAGAAACAGCAGAACACTACACAATTGTAGATTTGATTAGAAATGATCTCAATATCGTTTCTAAAAAAGTAAAAGTTGATCGTTTTAGATATGTAGATGAAATAAAAACTTCAAAAGGTTCTTTATTACAGATAAGCTCTCAAATTAGCGGAACTATGCCGGATGATTGGCAAAGTACAATTGGAGATATTTTTAATAAATTACTTCCCGCTGGTTCAATTACAGGTTCTCCAAAAGCAAAAACTGTTGAAATTATACAAAGAGTAGAAGGCTACGAAAGAGGATTTTACTGTGGTGTTTGTGGTGTTTTTGATGGTGATAATATAGATAGTGCTGTAATGATACGTTTTATTGAAAAACAAGGCGATAATTATTTTTATAAAAGTGGTGGTGGAATAACTTTCGCTAGTATTGCCAAAAATGAATATGATGAAATTTTAAAAAAGATATATACTCAATAAAAAAGGGGAAGATTTATATATCTTCCCCTTTTTTTTATGTTTATTCTCTTTCACCAACGTAATAACATTTTTTAGCTTGTAAAAACAAGTAGTATTGTACTCCAAATAATATAGAAGCTAAAACTAAGTGTAAAGCTTGTGAACCAAAAGGAAAGTAGAAGTATTGCATTAATATACCAGTAAATACTTCTAGAATTAGCAATATAATTACCCATTTAACGTTTTTGAAACCTAAATCTAATTTCTTGTTCAAAAAGAATAAGTAAAAATTTAGAACTAAAACTAAAATAGAAAAGCTACGGTGAAGATAAAAACTAAATGTCGGATCGTTTAACCAAAGATAGCTATTTGTAATTCCAGCTTTTACTTGTTCATCTATATATTCTCTTACTTGAGTTCCAAGTATTACCTGAATTAAAGTAAGTGCAAGTGTAACAGTAATTAATACTTTAAAAGTAGAGTTGTGTTTTCGAATGTTTGTTTGGTTTTTTGCAGATTTGATGATATTTATAATCAATGCAACAATAACCAAGGCCATTACCATATGTACTGTAATCTTCAGAGGATTTAATACTGAGAAAACAACAGTTGCACCTAGCCAAGCTTGGAATCCCATTAAGAAAACAACAAGCCATGATGCCCAAATTAGTTTTCTATTAGATTTTGGTAACCAGAAGGAACTAATTGCCATTGCTAAACAAGCTAAGCCAGCTACAGCTCCACATAAACGATTGATATACTCTGTCCAGGTGTGTTGCGGATTAAATAAAGCATATTCATGTTTGGTGTACTTTACCCAATTCGTTTCATTGTAGTCAGATGTGGTTGTGAAATTATCAGCGGCTTTCCACAACGCATTGTCATGTATAATCATCTGCCCTTTCTCATAAGTTCTGTCGGGTTGCCAAGTCAAAACTTCTACGTCTGTTGGTGGGATGTAGTAACCAAAGCATTTAGGCCAATCTGGGCATCCCATTCCAGAACCAGTCATTCTTACTGCAGCTCCAGCAAATATCACAAGATATACTAATATCAGCGAAGCTTTTGCTAAAGGTAAAAAAGCGCCTTTCATATAATTAATTATTTACAATTGTTAGTCCCATTTTTGCAGCTTTTTCAAGCATAAAATTGTATGCCGCGTCATATTCATTCGGAATTATTCCTTCTAAAATAGCTTCCTTAATAGCTTCTTTTAGCGTTCCAATTTCTCTACAAGGTTGAAGATTAAAAATACTCATAATTTCTTCTCCAGTTATTGGCGGTTGGAAGTTTCGAATATGATCTCTTTCTTCAACTTCAACAATTTTTTTACGAACAACTTGAAAATTGTTGTGGTATTTCTTAAACTTGGTTGGGTTTTTGGTTGTAATATCTGCTTCGCAAAGTATCATTAAATCTTCCACATTTTCCCCTGCGTCAAAAACCAATCTTCTTACAGCAGAATCGGTTACTTCTTTTTGAGATAAAACAATCGGGCGAGAACTCATCATAACCATTTTCTGTACAAATTTCATTTTCTGATTTAATGGCATATGTAAACGAGTAAAAATTGTTTTTACCATTTTACTTCCCAAAAACTCATGCCCATGAAAAGTCCAACCTTGCTTTTTAGAAAAGCGTTTAGTTGGTGCTTTACCGATATCGTGTAATAATGCTGCCCAACGCAACCAAACATCGTTTGTGTTTTTTGCAATATTATCAACCACTTCTAATGTGTGATAAAAATTATTTTTATGCGTATGACCTTCAATTTCTTCTACTTGGTTTAAAGCAGTTAATTCAGGAAGAATTAAATCTAATAAACCTGTTTTGTAAAGTAAAATAAAACCAGTTGAAGGAGTTGGAGTTTCTAAAATTTTGTTTAACTCATCAACAATTCGCTCTCCTGAAATAATTTTTAATCGCTCATTGTTTTTTGTAATAGAAGCAAGAGATTCTTCTTCTATTGTAAAGTTTAATTGTGTTGCAAATCGAATTGCACGCATCATACGCAGTGGATCATCAGAGTAAGTAACATCTGGATCTAGGGGTGTACGGATTAATTTTGCTTCTAAATCAGCAGTGCCGTTAAAAGGATCTACTAATTCGCCAAAGTTCGATTTACTCAATGACAAAGCTAATGCATTGATTGTAAAATCTCGTCTATTTTGATCGTCTTGTAAAGTTCCGTCTTCCACAACGGGTTTTCTACTATCAAAATGATAAGATTCTTTTCTTGCTCCAACAAACTCAATATCAATATCTTCGTAACGAAGCATTGCTGTTCCGTAGTTTTTAAATATTTGTACTTTTGGTCGATTAGGTAATAAATTCGAAACTTCTAAAGCTAATTCAATACCACTACCAACTGCTACAATGTCAATATCTTTTTTGCTATCACGGTTTAGTAAAAAATCTCTTACAAAACCACCTATTACATAAGCGTCTACGTTTAAATTAGCAGCGGCTTGTGTAATGATTTCAAAAATCGGATTTTGTAAGGCTTCTTTATATGTAAGGTTGTTTTTCGTCATAATGATAAAAGGCTATTTTCCTATTTTCGGATAATAGTAACTTGTGCATTTTCTTTTAATTTAATGATAGTTGATGGTTTAACTTTTTTATCTTCATTTTGTCTTAGGTTAACCACATAATCTACGCCTGCTATTATAGCTGGATCAATATCTTTAAAGCTCATTGGAGAAGGATGTCCACTGATATTTGCCGATGTAGATACAAGTGGTGCTTTCATTCTCTCAATAAGGTTATAACAAAAAGAATCTTTTACAATGCGAAAGCCTAGTGAATTATCTGTAGACACCACTTCTTTAGCTACAAATTTTGGATTATCTAGAATTAAAGTAGTTGGTTTATCACTAAACTCTAAGATATCCCAAGCTACTTCTGGAATATTGCTGAATATACGATGAAGTAATCGATCACCGTTAACCAAAACAATCATGCTTTTTGTTTCTGCACGCTGTTTTAAGGCATAAATTTTTTTTATGGCTTCAGGATTAGTTGCGTCACAGCCAATTCCCCAAATCGTATCGGTAGGATATAATATAATACCACCTGATTTTATTACTTCAAAAGCTTTGTGAACTTCTTTTTGGATATCTTCCATTGTTACTTTCCTTTAATAATAAAGATAGTTATTTATTACGAGGGCTTAAAAATACTAAAAAAATGACATACTGAAGAATGATATAACGCAAGAATTTTGAATAGGCTTTTAATACAGAAAGAATTATATTATTTTTAAGATGATTACATCTTTTTTGACTTACTTTTAAGACGTCGTAAAAGAAAATGAATAGGAGATTATTTACTTATGAAGCGAAATAGAGATTTTAATAAAGAAGAAGTTTTGGCAATGTATGCGAAGATTTGTAAAAATACATTGATGGAAACGTTGAATATTGAATATATAGATGCAGGTCCTGATTTTTTAGTAGCAACAATGCCAGTAAATGAAAGAGTACATCAACCAGCTGGATTATTACATGGTGGAGCAATGGTGGCTTTAGCAGAAAGCTTAGGAAGTGGGGCTTCAATAATGCTTATAGATCCCAAAAAACAAGAAGTTAGAGGAATAGAAATTTCTGCAAATCACGTGCGCAGTAAAAGAGCAGGATATGTAACTGGTACAGCAAGATTAGTGCACAGAGGTAGAACACTACATTTGTGGGAGATTAGAATTACTGACGAGAATAACGTGCTATTGTCGGTTTGTAAGATTACTAATATTGTTATTGATAAGAAATAAAATATGAACATAACAATTGAAAAGTTATGGAAAGAACATTTGGTAAAAGATTTGCCTTTTGTTGTTTATAAAAAATCAAATAGTAGCCAGCTAATTGGTCTTTTTCAGCAAAATGATCAATTATTTACGGTAAATACATTCAAAGAAGAAGGATTTGTAATGGCTCCTTTTTATGAAGGAAATCGATTTTATATACCGGCTAGTGAATCAGTAGAAATTGTAGAACCTTTTATTGTTAACAGTGCTGTTATTGAAGGAAATATAAAATTTGATTATACCAATACTGCAAAAAAAGATTTCGAAAGTTTAGTGCAAAGATGTGTTGAAGCAATAAATGAAAATACATTCGAAAAAGTTGTTCCTTCTAGAAAAGAAATAGTTAGTAAGCCCTCAATTGGTATAATAGAGCTGTTTAATCGATTGGTTAATACTTACTCAGAAGCTTTTTGCTATGTGATTTATCATCCAAAAGTAGGACTTTGGGCAGGTGCTACTCCAGAAACATTACTTGTTGTTGAAAATAAAAAAGTGAGTACAATGGCATTGGCAGGTACTCAGTTAAATCATGGTAAGGACAATGTGGAATGGGGGCAAAAAGAACAAGAAGAGCAACAATTTGTAACCGATTTTATAGTTAATCAATTAGAGCCTTATGTAACCGATTGTAAAGTTTCTGAACCATATACAAAACGCGCAGCTAAGGTGATGCATATTTGTACAGATGTAGAAGCAACTTTGCAAGTACAAACAATTCAACCAATAATAGAAGCACTTCATCCAACGCCTGCTGTTTGTGGAATGCCTAAAGCAGCTGCACGCGAGTTTTTATTGAAAGAAGAAGGATATGATAGGAAATATTATTCTGGCTATTTGGGAGAATTAAATAAAACAAAAGAACGGAGAACAGAATTGTTTGTCAATCTTCGTTGTATGGAGATAGAAACAAATCAATTAAATTTGTACATCGGTTGCGGAGTTACAAAAGAGAGTAAGCCAGAGAGCGAATTTATTGAAACAGTAAACAAGGCAACCACAATGAAAAAAATACTTTATTAAGCGAAATGAAATTAGATATATTAGCATTTGGCGCCCATCCAGATGACGTTGAATTAGGATGCGGAGCTACACTTGCAAAAGAACAAGCATTAGGCAAACGAATTGGAATTGTAGATTTAACTCGAGGAGAATTAGGAACTCGAGGTAGTGCAGAAATAAGAGAAAAAGAAGCAGCAGAAGCAGCTAAGATATTAGGAGTGGTTGTACGTGAAAATCTTGGATTTAGAGATGGGTTCTTTGTGAATAATGAAGAACATCAGTTGCCAATTATTCAAAAGATAAGACAATACAGACCAGAAATCGTTTTATGTAATGCTATTGACGATAGACATATCGATCATGGAAAGGGAAGTAAATTAGTTTCCGACGCTTGTTTTTTAGCAGGGTTGAGAAGAATTCAAACCAAATTAGACGGAGAACAGCAGGAAGCTTATCGTCCTAAAGTCGTTTATCATTACATTCAATGGAAAAATATTGAACCTGATTTTGTTGTAGACATAACAGGATATTTAGAAACTAAAATTAATGCTGTTATGGCTTATGGAACTCAATTTTATGATGTAAACTCCAAAGAACCAGCTACGCCAATTACTTCAAAAAACTTCTTAGATAGCATCACTTACCGCGCACAGGATCTTGGAAGGTTAATTAATAAGGATTATGCCGAAGGCTTTACTGTAGAAAGATATGTAGCTGTCAATAGTTTAGGAGATTTGTTGTAAAATTATTTAAAAAAAACTTGCAAAATATAGAAATATACTTACCTTTGCAAACGTCAAAATAAGACAAAGACGGTGACTATAGCTCAGTTGGTTAGAGCGTCGGATTGTGGTTCCGAAGGCCGTGGGTTCGAGACCCATTAGTCACCCTAAAAGCGCAAAAAATAAATGGTGACTATAGCTCAGTTGGTTAGAGCGTCGGATTGTGGTTCCGAAGGTCGTGGGTTCGAGACCCATTAGTCACCCTAAAAGCGCAAAAAATAAATGGTGACTATAGCTCAGTTGGTTAGAGCGTC
>CANQRD010000018.1 GCA_947626185.1 uncultured Flavobacterium sp. | reverse complement strand
CGATTTTGTTGGCCGTTTTTTGTGTGATTTCGGTAAAATTGAGATAGTATATGAGAATTGTAGTATTAGGAGCTGGAGAAAGTGGTGTAGGGACTGCACTTCTAGCATTAAAAAAAGGATATTCTGTATTTGTTTCTGATTTTGGAACAATAGCAGATAAATACAAACAAGTTCTTATAAATAATGAAATAGAATGGGAAGAGCAACAACATTCGGAAGATAAAATTCTAAATGCCGATGTTGTAATGAAAAGCCCAGGAATACCAGATAAAGCTCCAATTGTTCAGAAACTAATTGCGACAGGTATCAAAGTTGTTTCCGAAATAGAGTTTGCCTATACTTTTAATAAAGAGTTATCGGTAGCCATTACAGGAAGCAATGGTAAAACAACAACAACAATGCTTACTTATCATTTACTGAAAAGTGGAGGATTAAACGTAGGATTAGCTGGAAACATTGGCGATAGTTATGCAGAGCAAGTAAGTGTTGATCCAAATAAATGTTACGTGTTGGAGTTAAGTAGTTTTCAGTTAGATGGTATTGAGTTTTACAGACCCAACATAGCTGTAATTACAAATATTAGCCCTGATCATTTAGACAGATATAATTACAATTATGACAATTACATTGCTGCTAAATTTCGTATTACAATGAATCAAACAGAAGAAGATTATCTTATTTATGATCATGATGATGTAGAAATTCAAAAGTGGTTAAATACACATGAAACTAAAGCTCAAAAAATTCCTTTCTCAATTTCAAATAAATTAGAAAAAGGTGTTTACGTAGACAATGATCAGATTGTAGTTGATATGAGCGATGAAAAGTTTGTATTACCTATAAATGAGCTAGCGCTTGAGGGAATGCATAATGTCAAAAATGTTATGGCAGCAACAACAATTGCGCAATTAAAACGAATCAGGAAAAACAGCATTCGAGAAAGTTTATCAAATTTTCAAGGTGTAGAACATCGATTAGAAAAAGTTGCAAAAATAGAAAACGTACAATACATCAATGATTCTAAAGCTACAAATGTAAATGCTACTTTTTATGCCTTAGATAGTATGAAAACACCAACAGTTTGGATTGTAGGTGGGGTAGATAAAGGAAATGATTACGAAGAGTTATTGCCTTTAGTACACGAAAAAGTAAAAGCAGTTATATGTTTAGGTTTAGATAATCAAAAACTAAAAGAAGCTTTTTCAAATATAGTTGATAGTTTAATTGAAGTACAATCGATGGAAGAGGCAGTACAACAATCAAAATTATTAGCAGAAAGCGGAGATACAGTATTATTATCACCAGCTTGTGCAAGTTTCGATTTGTTCAAAAACTATGAAGATAGAGGAGAAAAATTTAAAGAAGAAGTAATGAAGCTTTAAAAATGAATACGAATACAAATGAGAAAAGTACTTTCATTAATATACGGAGATAAGATTATATGGGCATTAGTAATACTACTGGCTATGCTTTCTTTTTTACCTGTATATAGTGCAAGTACTAACTTGGTTTATACGGTAGGTACCGGAATGGAAACAACTGATTACCTATTTCGCCATTTTATTCATTTGTCAATTGGTATTTGTATTATGTGGTTTTTCCATAAAAAGGACTATGCATTATTTCGGAAAATAGCCATTATAGGAATGCCAATTATAGCATTGTTGTTATTATATACTTTGCTAAAAGGAAATACAATTGGAGGAGCCAATGCTAGTAGATGGATTAAGATTCCAGGATTAGGACAGTTTCAACCTTCATCAACTGCTGCTATTATTTTATTAATGTATGTAGCACAATACTTAACAAGTATTAAAGATGAATTAGTGACTTTTAAGTCGTCTTTTTGGCAATTGTGGGCACCTGTTTTTGTAATTATTGGTTTAATATTACCAGCAAACTTATCTACCGCAGTGTTGATATTTGCAATGGTTTGCGTTCTTGTATTTATTGGTAGATATCCAACAAAGTATTTACTTACCATTTTAGCAATAGGTATTGCTTTTATGGCAATTTTTGTGTTGGCAGCAAAAGCATTTCCTGGAGTATTTCCACATCGTGTAGATACTTGGATGAGTAGAATTGATAGATTTACTGGACCAGATGATGGTACTCGTGATTTGTATCAGGTCGAAAATGCGAAAATGGCAATTGCAAATGGAGGTTTGTTTGGGGTAGGTCCAGGTAAAAGTGTTTTAAAGAACTTTTTACCGCAATCTTCCTCCGATTTTATCTATGCAATTATTATAGAGGAATGGGGATTATTTGGCGGATTGGTAATATTAGGTATTTATCTCTTGCTTTTTTATCGCTTTCTAATAGCGGTGCATAAAGCTCCAACATTATTCGGAAAGTTATTGGTAGTAGGTTTAGGCTTTTATTTGATTTTTCAGGCACTGATAAATATGGGAGTAGCCGTTTCTTTATTACCAACCACGGGACAAGCTTTACCACTTGTGAGTAGCGGCGGAACCGCAATTTGGATGACGTGTTTTGCCATAGCCGTAATACTAAGTGTTACCAAAAAAGAAGCTGAAATTCAGGCAGAAGAATTAAAGCGAAAAGAAGCAGAACAAAAAGAACAAGAAATGCTCCACGAGTTACATTTAGAACGATTAGAAAAAAAATATCAAGAAGAATAAAGATAAGATGGAAAAGAAACCAAGATTTATTATTAGCGGAGGTGGTACAGGCGGACATATTTTTCCGGCACTGGCTATTGCTGATGAATTAAAATCAAGATTTCCATTGGCAGAAATATTATTTGTTGGGGCTGAAGGAAAGATGGAGATGGAAAAAGTGCCTCAAGCAGGTTATAAAATAGAAGGATTATGGATATCGGGTATTCAACGAAAACTAACCGTAGACAATCTGATGTTTCCTTTTAAATTAATTAGTAGTTTAAATAAATCTGCAAAAATTATTAAGCGCTTTCAACCCGATGTAGTAATTGGTACAGGTGGTTTTGCAAGCGGAGCAGTTGTAAAAGTAGCAGCCAGAAAAGGTATTCCAACGCTTATACAAGAGCAGAATTCTTTTCCAGGAATTACAAATAAATTGTTGGGTAAGCAGGTAGATAAAATTTGCGTAGCGTATGATAATTTGGAAAATTTTTTTCCGCCACATAAAATTTTAAAAACAGGAAATCCAATAAGACAGAGTTTGGTTGATAATGTTCAAAATCTGTCAGGTGCTTTTAAGTATTACGGATTAGCAGAAAACAAGCCAACATTGTTGGTAATAGGAGGAAGTTTAGGTGCAAGACGAATCAATCAATTAATAGAAAAACAATTACCATTGTTTCAGCAATTGGGAATTCAGGTATTGTGGCAATGCGGAAAATTGTATTATGAAGAATACAAGCATTTACAAACAGAAGGTGTAGTGATAAAAGCATTTTTAGACAGAATGGATTATGCTTATCAAATTGCAGATGTTATTATTTCTAGAGCAGGAGCTTCTTCTGTTTCGGAATTAGCATTAGCAGGAAAAGCAACAATTTTTATTCCTTCTCCAAATGTAGCAGAAGATCATCAAACCAAAAATGCTTCTAGCATTGTAACGCAAAAAGCTGCGGTGCTTTTAAAAGAAAGCGAATTGGAGGAACAGTTTGAAAAAACATTTACAGAACTGTTTCAAAATAAAGAAAAACAAGTTGAATTAGGTGAAAATTTCAAAGCACTAGCTTTACCAAATGCAACAAAAGATATAGTAGATCATATCGTAGAATTAATGAAGAAGTAAAAAATGGATATTAATAGCATAAAGAGCGTTTATTTTGTTGGAATTGGAGGTATTGGAATGAGTGCCTTGGCTCGTTATTTTAAATTCATCGGAAAAAATGTAGCAGGTTATGATCGTACATCAACTCAATTAACAGAAGAATTAGAAGCTGCTGGAATTGAGATTCATTACGAAGATAATGTTGATTTAATAAAAGACGAATACAAACAAACTAATTCAACATTGGTGGTAATTACACCTGCAATTCCGAAAGAGCATTCAGAATGGAACTATTTTCAATCAAATGGTTTCGAAATCATGAAGCGTTCCGAAGTGTTGGGAATTATTACAAAAGATACGTATTGTTTTGCAGTGGCAGGTACGCATGGTAAAACAACTACAACAAGTATTTTGGGGCATTTATTGTTTCAGGCTGGTTTAGATGTTACTGCATTTGTTGGTGGTGTGGTAGAAAATTATCAAACTAATTTAATTGGTAGCGGAAAGACAATCACAGTTGTTGAGGCAGATGAGTTTGATCGATCGTTTTTAAGATTATTCCCAAACGTGGCTTGTATTACATCAACCGAAGCAGATCATTTAGATATTTTCGGAACAGCTGATGAAATGTTGGTAGCGTTTAAAGATTTTGCAAATCGATTGCCAAACAAAGAAAAATTGTTTGTTACTGAAATTGTAGATTTAGATGGTATCAAAGTTGGATTTACCAATAATTGTAGTTACCAAATCAACAATATAAAAATTGAAAATGGTTGGTATGTTTTTGATATTATAACACCGAAGGAAACTATTGAAAATGTATATTTTGGTTTGCCAGGCAGACATAATTTGCACAATGCATTAATGGCTTTTGCAATGGCGTATGATTACGGAGTTGATGCAAATGTATTGGTAGATGGGTTAAAGAGTTTCAAAGGGGTTAGACGCAGATTTTCATACAAAGTCAGAAAAGAAGATTTGATTTATGTAGATGATTATGCACATCACCCAACCGAAATATTAGCAGCAAGTCAGGCGGTACATGAAATGCATGGCGACAAAAAGATTACAGCTGTTTTTCAACCTCATTTATACAGTCGAACAAAAGATTTTATGAATGAATTTGCAGAAGCGTTGTCAACTTTCGAAAATCTGGTGTTGTTAGACATTTATCCTGCACGCGAGTTGCCAATGGAGGGAGTTACTTCTTCGAGATTATTAGAAATGATTACTTCTAAAAATAAACAATTGATTCAGAAAGACAATTTAATTGAGTTTTTGAAAAATCAAGATTCAGAAATTATACTAACATTAGGGGCAGGAGATATTGGAGAAATGGTTGCTGATATTGCAAAAGAATTAGAGAATAAATAAAATGAAAAAATTGCTTAAGAAAATAAAATGGTCAGATGTTCGCATTGTTTTAATGCTTGCTGCTTTATTATTTTTATATTCTTTCAGCAACAAGAGAAGTGAAAATAGAAATCTAAAAGCACTAGATATCGTTTTCAAAGGAGAAGAAACTCATTTTGTAACATCGGGCGATATTGAAAATATAGTGAATAACAACATAACTAATATCTCCTATATTAACAGAATGCTTTTAGACTTAAATAAATTAGAACAAAATGTCTTGAAAAATAGGCTAATTAAATCAGCTGAAGTATATTTAACAGTTGATGGAATTTTGACAGTAGAAGTAATACAAAAAAAAGCAATAGGCAGGGTTTTAAATGGCGAGGAGTCTTATTATTTGGATGAAAATGGGGAGAGAATGCCATTGTCTGCCAATTATACAGAACGAGTAGTGTTGATTGAAGGAAATGTAAATGAAAATAATCAACAAAAAATAAAAAAAATATTAGATATTGTCAATAATGATGAGTTTCTAAAAAAAGAAATAACAGGGATAAGTATTCAACCCAAAGAAACAATTTATCTAAAAACTAGATTGAATCAAGTAGAAATACTATTCGGACAGTTTAATGAAATAGAGCGAAAACTTATGAATTATAAAGCATTCGTTCAATACGCAATGAAAGAGAATATAGAATTAGATAGTTATAAAAAAATAAATCTGAAATTTACCCAACAAGTGGTGTGTTCAAAATAGCAAATTGAGTATGGAAAAAGAAAATATAGCTGTTGGTTTAGATATTGGAACAACGAAGATTGTTGCAATGATCGGAAAGAAAAATGAATACGGTAAACTCGAAATTTTAGGTTTAGGAAAAGCTAAAAGTTTGGGAGTAAAGCGCGGTGTGGTAAATAATATTACGCAAACTATACAGTCTATTCAACATGCTGTATCAGAAGCGGAAAGCCAAGCCGGATATAAAATTCAAAATGTGGTTGTTGGTATAGCTGGGCAGCACATCAGAAGTATTCAGCATAGTGACTATATCAGTCGTTCAAATCCAGATGAAGTAATTGGAGATAAAGATATCGAACAATTAATCAATCAAGTACAGAAGCTGAGTATGTTGCCAGGTGAAGAAATAATTCATGTTTTACCACAAGAGTTTAAGATTGATGGTGAACCAGGAATTAAAGAGCCAATAGGTATGTATGGTAGTCGTTTAGAGGCTACTTTTCACGTAGTAGTTGGTCAGGCGGCTTTAATCAAAAATGCGGGGCGTTGTATAAAAGATGCAGGCTTAGAATTGGCTGGAATAACTTTAGAACCATTAGCGTCGGCGGAAGCTGTTTTGAGTCAAGAAGAAAAAGAAGCCGGAGTAGCTTTAATCGATATTGGGGGAGGAACAACTGATTTGGCCATTTTTAAAGATGGAATTATTAGGCATACAGCTGTTGTGCCTTTTGGAGGAAATGTAATAACAGAAGATATAAAAGAAGGATGTTCTATTATTGAACGACAGGCAGAAATTCTTAAAGTAAAGTTTGGATCGGCTTGGCCAGGAGAAAATAAAGACAATGAAATTGTTTCTATTCCTGGATTAAGAGGAAAAGAACCTAAAGAAATTTCGCTAAAAAATCTTTCTAAAATAATTAACGCAAGAGTAGAGGAAATAATTCAATTAGTTTTTTCAGAAATAAAGAGCTATGGCTATGAAAATCCTCAAAAAAAATTAATTGCTGGCATTGTTTTAACTGGTGGAGGATCTGAACTGAAACATATCAAGCAATTGGTTGAATATATTACAGGAATTGATACGCGTATAGGATATCCAAATGAGCATTTAGCAGGAGATTCAAGTTTAGAAGTCTCAAGCCCATTATATGCAACAGGAGTTGGTTTGGTTATGGAAAGTGAAAAACACAGATGTAAAAATCCAGCTATTGTTCCGGAAACAAAAATTGAAGTAAAAACAGAGGTAAAGCTTGAACCGAAAAAAGAAGAACCAATTGTTCAGCAACGTTCGGTCGATGAAGTTATAAATCATAGACGAGAAGCAGCTGTAGAAAAGCTTCAAGCAGAAATTGAAACAACAACCACAGAGGTAGGAGAAGGTTCAAAAGAAAAGCCAATAAGTACGGCAGACCGATTTGAGAATGGTTTCATCGGAAACTTTTTTAGAAAGATTAAGGAATTTATTGAAAAGCAAGAATAATAAAACGATACGTATATGGAGAATACAGATTTCGGAGGAATAAAGTTTGATATGCCTAAAAACCAATCAAACGTGATTAAAGTTATTGGTGTTGGTGGTGGAGGTAGTAATGCTATTAATCACATGTTTAAACAAGGAATTAAGGGAGTTGATTTCATTGTTTGTAATACAGATTCGCAAGCTTTAGAAAATAGCTCTGTGCCCAATAAAATTCAGTTAGGTGTAAATCTAACAGAAGGATTAGGTGCTGGTGCCAATCCAGAAATTGGACAACAATCAGCGTTAGAAAGCATAGAAGAAATTGAAAAAATGTTGGATACCAATACCAAAATGGTTTTTATTACCGCTGGTATGGGAGGGGGGACTGGTACAGGTGCAGCTCCGGTTATCGCACAACTATCAAAAGAAAGAGATATTTTAACTGTCGGTATTGTTACAATTCCTTTTCAATTTGAAGGAAAAGTCAGACAAGAACAAGCATTACGCGGAGTAGATCGTTTGAGAAAACAAGTAGACTCTCTTATTGTTATCAACAACAATAAATTGCGTGAGGTATATGGTAACTTAGGTTTTAAAGCAGGCTTCTCCAAAGCTGATGAGGTATTGTCAACTGCTGCTCGTGGTATTGCTGAGGTTATTACACATCATTATACACAAAATATCGACTTAAAAGATGCTAAAACAGTTTTATCCGATAGTGGTACAGCTATTATGGGATCTGGTACAGCTTCTGGTGACAATAGAGCCAAAGATGCTATTATTGATGCTTTAGATTCTCCATTACTAAATGATAATAAAATTTCTGGTGCAAAAAACGTATTGTTATTAATTGTGTCAGGAACAAATGAAATAACTATTGATGAAATAGGTGAAATTAATGATCATATTCAAACAGAAGCTGGACATAATGCAAACATCATTATGGGGGTTGGAGAAGATGAAAAATTAGGAGAAGCTATTTCTGTAACAATTATTGCTACTGGCTTTAATTATGAACAACAAAAAAGTATTGTTAACTCATCTGAGCCAAAAGTAATTATTCATACATTAGAGGAAGAACAGAAAATAGAACGTGATTTAACACAGACGTTATCTACAAATTCTTACGGTTTTACAACTCCAGATCAGCCATTAAGAACAGTATCTATAACTCCCGAACAATCATCATCTTTAAAACAAGAAGACATAGCTGAAGAGCCAAAGAGAATCTTGTATAAATTAGATGATGATTATGATAATGATAATGATGACGACGATTTTGGAGGTGGACCAGCGCTTCCAGATCAACCGATAAATGGACCAGATGATTCAACTTTGGATCAGCCTATTGTTGAAGCACCTAATTTAGATGTGTTTTTTGAAATCGTAACTCCTTCAACAGTAAATAAAGAAGTAAATGAACTAAAAATAGACTCTATTGATAAAGTAAAAGATATCAGAGATATTTTTGTAGTAGATCCAGAGTTTGTAATTGTTTCTCCACAGAAAGAAACTTCAATACCAGTGATTAATCATTTTTCCCAAGTAGAGGTTTCTTCGGTAGAAATAAGCAATCATTCAAATGATGTGTTTAATAAAACAGCATCGTCAAAAGAAGAAATTATTCGTTTTTCTTTAGAGGATTATATGGATAAAGAGGAAGAGTTAATAAAAGCAAAGCCAATTGATACACATAAAGAAGAAATAGAAGAAGAATTTAAGTTTTCTGTTCGTTCAGAAGAAACAACAATCATTAATAAAGTAACTATCGAATCTGAAGAAGAAGGGTATGATGAGTTGAATCCAATGGAAATGAGTATCGAAGAATTTACTTTGAGAAATAGAGCAGCAGAACGCAGAAAGAAATTAAAAGATTTTAATTATAAATTCAATAATTCTCCAACGCCATATTCAGATTTAGAAAAAGAACCAGCTTATAAAAGAATGGGAGTAGATTTAAACGAAGTGAATAGTGAAAGTAGCAAATCTAGAGTTTCATTTAGTTTAGATAGTAATAACGATCCAAAATTAAGATCAAATAACTCTTTTCTACACGATAATGTAGATTAAAAAAAACGAAACAATTAAAGTTAAAAGCCACAGAAATATAATGTTTTTGTGGCTTTTTTATATATTTGCAAAACTAAAGATTTATAATATGAGCTTACAAGTAAAAATAATGGACGCAATGAAAAGCGCTATGAAATCAAAAGATAGCATAGCTCTAGAAGCACTTAGAGCAATAAAAGCAGAATTGTTATTAGCTCAAACTCAATCAGGCTCAAAAATAGAATTGACTGAGGAAGAAGAAATAAAAATCTTACAAAAACTTGTAAAACAGCGCAAAGATAGTGCAGCTATTTTTGCAGAACAAGGACGACAAGATTTAGCTGAACCAGAATTGGCACAAGTAGCTGTAATTGAACCTTTTTTGCCAGAACAATTATCTACTGACAAAGTAAAAGCTATTGTTGCAGAAATAATTGCTGAAGGACGTTTTTCGGGTATGCAAGCAATGGGACAGGTAATGGGTATTGCTTCTCAAAAACTAGCAGGTAAAGCAGACGGGAAAACAATTTCAACCGTAGTAAAAGCTTTATTAGTAAAGTAATGTTATAGGCTTGTCCGTGTAGTTCAATTGGATAGAATATCAGATTTCGGCTCTGAGGGTTGGGGGTTCGAGCCCTCCCACGGACGCAAGTTAAAAAGGATTGTATAATAAAAATACAATCCTTTTTTTATAAATAAGAGAGTACTTCTTGAATTTGCTTTTTCAAGTCATTTAAGTCAGAATAAATAATAGCAAAGTCTGCTATTCCAGAAAGTGTAGTTGAGTGCTCTGCATTTATATGTCTTAAATAAATCACAGGTTTCCCTTTTGCTTTAGCATAACCCGCTTCTATTCCAATTCCAATGCCCTTATCAGTTGTTTCAGCAAATAAACACCAGCTATTGTCAATATCTTCTAATGCCTTTTGCATCATTTCTTTTTCTTGTTCAACTGTAAATTGATAATTTTCAATAAAAACAAAAGGTTTGCAGTGACGAGAAGTAATGGTTTCTTTAATTATAGTTATTTCTCTTTCTAGTGTTTTTCGCATAGAAAAACTGCACGAAATATAAATTTGCTTCATATAGCTTTAATAGAATTTTATTATCAAATGTAACAAATTAAAAAAGCAACTGTCTAATAGGTAATAGACTTGCCCCAAAAAGTTAGATACTTTTTTAGGTCAGTCCATAAGTACATATTTTTGATTTGTATTTAGCTAAAGCAGAAAGCTTCTTAAATATAGCAAAAGATGCTATTTTTGTATAAAACTAATAGAAGATGATAAACGAAGCTGATTTTATATATAAAGAAAATAACGAACTACCAGTTGTTAACGAAGGAATATTTACCTGGAGTTCGCCAAGTAATATTGCATTAGTAAAATATTGGGGGAAAAAGGACAACCAAATTCCAGCTAATCCGTCGTTGAGTTTTACATTAAGTAATTGCAAAACAATTACAACTTTAAAGTTTGAAAGAAATACCACGGGTGAACTAACTTTTGATTTCTTTTTTGAAGGAAAACCAAAAGAAGACTTTAAGCCCAAGTTGAAAAAATTCTTTTCAAGAATAGCTCCTTATTGTTCTTATCTTCAAGATTATCATTTTGTTATTGACTCGCAAAATACATTTCCTCATAGTTCAGGAATAGCTTCTTCCGCTTCAGGAATGGCTGCTTTAGCTATGAATATCATGTCTTTGGAACGATTATTGCAGCCTTCAATAACAGACGAATATTTTGACAAAAAAGCTTCTTTTTTAGCCAGATTAGGTTCTGGAAGTGCAAGTAGAAGCATAAATGGAGAGGTTGTTGTTTGGGGAGTGCATAATGAAATTAAAGGAAGTTCTGACTTATATGCTGTGTCTGTAGATTTTGAAATTCATCCAATATTTGAAAAGTATCACGATGTTATTTTATTAGTCGATAAGGGAGAAAAAAAGGTTTCAAGTACCTTAGGGCATGATTTGATGATTGGTCATCCATTTGCGCAAAAACGTTTTGAACAAGCGCATACTAATTTGAGTAAATTAAAAAGCATTTTACAAAATGGAGATGTTAATGGTTTTGTAGCTTTGGTAGAAAGTGAAGCACTAACATTACATGCAATGATGATGACCTCTATGCCTTATTTCATTTTAATGAAACCCAATACATTGGAGATTATTGAAAGAATATGGAAGTTTAGATCAACACATAATATTCCAGTGTGCTTTACATTAGATGCAGGCGCAAATGTGCACGTGCTTTTTCCAGATAATGTAAAAGAAGAAGTTATGATTTTTATTGAAAATGAATTAGCTATTTTTTGTCAAAATAATCATTATATTAAAGATGAAATAGGTAAAGGTTCGTTGTTAATTAAATAAAAATAGTTAAATTTGTTATATAATTTAAAAAAGCCAAGCTATGAAAACTATAGTGAACTTATTCGCATTACTGATATGTAGCTTGTTTGCATATCAAGCAGTTGCACAATCATCTGTTCCAGATCAAAACCCAAATTACCGAGTGAGTCTGGAAAAGTATATGATGAAGAAAGATTCATTGTTGAGCTTTGAAGGAACTACAGTTCAAGATACTTATAAAGCTTTTGACTGGTATGAGGCAAAACAGGAAAGAAAAGAACAAAGAAGATTGTTTAGACATCAAGAACGTATGGAAAGAGCCAAATACTCTCAATATTACACTCCTTATTACAATAATTATTGGGGAGGATACAATAACTGGGGATGGTTTCCAAGCATAGGGTTTAGAACAGGAAACTGGTGGTTTTCCATTTAAAAATTAAGAATTAGTATAATAATTGCATTATGAATTTAGTTAAAACAACATTAATCGCAGCTTTTGCTGTATCAACATTAGTAATAACTTCTTGTAGTAGAACAGTAACCAGAGTTAGCACTGATGAAACAATAGATATTAGTGGAAGATGGAATAACACCGATTCTAGAGAAGTTGCTCAGCAAATGACTAGACAAATCTTAGATGGGGCTTGGATTAGTAATTATCAAGATGATAATAACAATAAAAAACCAACCGTAATTGTAGGAATGGTAACCAATAAAAGTCACGAACATATTGAAGCAGAAACATTCATTAAAGATATAGAACAAGCTTTTTTACAAACAGGGCGTGTACGTTTGGTTCAGGGTGGAAAAAAGCGTGAAGAAATTAGAGCAGAAAGAGCAGATCAACAAACTAATGCATCTGTATCTACAATGAAAAAATTTGGATTAGAACAAGGGGCAGATTTTATGCTTCAAGGAACAATTAATTCAATTGTTGATTCACATAAAAAGCAAAAAGTAGTTTATTATCAAGTAAATTTAGAATTAACTAACCTTCAAACAAATGAAGTAGTTTGGATTGGTGATAAGAAAATTGCGAAATACGTTAAAAACTAAAATTTTTATTTATGCTGTTTAGGCAAAATATAAAATCCACATTAAAAGCATTGTTGTTATTTACTTCAATGCTTTTAATGTTTGGATGCGCCACTTACAATGAGCGGATTACCGAGTATTATCAGGATATGGTAAAGGGAGATTATGTAAAGGCTGACAAAGTATTGAGTAAAACAAAATTGCTAAAAAAACCACGAAATATTTTATTGTTCTACATGGAAAAAGGAAAAGTAGAACATATGAAAGGTGATTATTTGTTGAGTAATGATTATTTTAATAAAGCAGACCTGTTGATTGAAAGTCAAACAAAATCCGCAGGAGATGTAATGGTAGGGCTATTTTTAAATTCAATGTCTCAAAATTATAGAGGAGAAGAATTTGAGATTTTCATGATTCATTATTACAAAGCACTGAATTATATGGCTTTGAATCAGATAGGTGAAGCATTGGTGGAAGCAAGAAGAATTACTTTGCAAAATTATGCGCAAGGAGATAAGTATAACGATAAAACAAACCGTTATTCTAAAGATGCATTTTCTTTGAATTTACAAGGCTTGATATACGAGGCTGCCGGTGATTATAACAATGCTTTTATTTCGTATCGAAATGCAGTAGAAGTTTATCAAACGGCAAAAGATGGATTATATTACGGAGTAGCGATGCCAGGAAATCTAAAATATGATTTAATGCGCATGGCTTATTTATCTGGATTTAGTTCTGATTTAGAACGATATGAGAAAGAGTTTAATAGCAAATTCAAGAATTATAAAGAACCTACAGGTGGAGAAGTTGTTATTTTTTGGGAGAATGGAAAAGCTCCTATAAAAGAAGAAGAAAGAGTGTTCTTTTCCTTAATAAAAGGAGAAAGAGGTGCTTTGTTTTTTACTAATGCATTAGGCGTGATGATTCCTGTAGATACTGGAATTGCTGGAAAAACAAATTTAAGTGATGTAAATTCATTAATGATAGCTTATCCAAAATATGTTAGTCAGCCCTTGACTTATACTAGCGCACAAGTTAATGGAAGCAATAGTGATAGCTATACTTTTGAATTGGTTGAGAATATTGACGATATAGCTATTGCAACGCTAAATGAGCGTGCTGGTAAAGAATTAAGCAAAATATTAACAAGAATGGCAGTAAAAAAAGCAGCAGAATACGGGGTAAAAGCTGTAGCACGCTCAAATGATAATAATGCTGCGTTAGAAGCTTTAGGTTTCGGTATTCAGATGTTTAATCTTTTTTCTGAAAAAGCTGATACACGAAATTGGCAAACACTTCCTTCACAAATAAACTATGCAAGAATACCTTTGCAAGAAGGAATGAATAGTATAAAAGTAGAGCTGATAAAATCAAATGGTGAGCGAATCGAGAAAGTATTAGACGTGGAGGCTAATGGTAGGTTAAAATTTTTTAATTTTGCTACAATGTAGTGAATTATGAAAAATACAATTTGTACACATTGCAAAACAAAAATCACTTGTAATGTAGAAGATATAGCAAAGTGCAATTGCACTAAAGTTGAAATTAGCAACGATACTAAGAATTTTTTGAAAGGCACTTATCACAAGTGTTTATGCAATGTTTGTTTGGAAAAAATAAATGATTTGGTTGAAAAAGCTAAATATGAAGATTTTCCAAAACATAGAAGTGAAATGCTTGAAGATGTTCATTATTATATGGAAAACGAATACTTCGTTTTTACAGAATACTATCATTTGCTAAAAGGGCAATGTTGCCAAAATGGATGTCGTCATTGTGTTTACGGATTTAAAAATAGATTTATTTAGAAAATAACATTTACAAGGTATTTAGGAGTAATTTTTATACGTACCTTTGTAGAGATTCTTATTTTAATAGTTTATGAAAGGACCATCATTTTATTCTAAAATTCTTTTATTTGGAGAATATGGAATTATCAAGAGCTCAAAAGGCTTATCAATCCCATATAACTACTATAATGGAGCATTAAAAATGGGGGAAAATCTTGAGGGTGTAGCATTAAGATCTAATGAAAGTCTTAAAGAGTTTTCTTATTACCTGAAAGATTTGCAAAATGCAGAGCCAGAATTAGTTCAGTTTGATATTGAGAAATTATTGACTGAAGTAGAAAATGGTTTGTACTTTGATTCTAGTATCCCACAAGGATATGGAGTAGGAAGTAGTGGAGCATTAGTAGCTGCAATCTACGATCAATATGCTTTAGATAGAATTACAGTTTTAGAAAATCTTACAAAAGATAAGCTTCTTAAGTTGAAAGAGATTTTTGGTAAGATGGAAAGTTTTTTCCACGGTACAAGTTCAGGGCTAGATCCATTAAATAGTTACTTGAGTTTACCAATTCTTATCAACTCAAAAGATAATATAGAGCCAACAGGTATTCCTTCGCAAAGTTTAGAAGGTAAAGGCGGAGTGTTTTTACTAGATTCTGGTATTGTTGGAGAAACAGCTCCAATGGTTACTATTTTTATGGAAAAATTGAAAGATCAAGGTTTCAGAAAAGTAATAAAAGAAGAATTTATTAAACATACAGATGCTTGTGTTGAAAACTTCCTAAAAGGCGATTTAAAAGCATTGTTTTCCAATACAAAACAATTGTCGTCAGTGGTTTTAAATCACTTCAAGCCAATGATACCTGAACAGTTTCACACCATTTGGAAAAAAGGAATCGAATCAAACGATTATTATTTAAAGCTTTGTGGTTCTGGTGGTGGTGGCTATATCTTAGGTTTTACAGAAGATATGGAAAAAGCAAAAGAATCTTTAAAAGATTATAAATTAGAGGTAGTTTATCAGTTTTAATAAACCCACAAAATAAAAATGTTGTAGCCAATGATTAACCCATAACAAATAAAAGATATGTTATCTAGGAAAAACAAAATACTCTTAGCTAAAATATTTAGTTTGTTTTCGGTTGTTAGAGGATACAACATTTTTGTTATTGTATTGGCGCAATATTTAGCGTCTATTTTCATCTTTGCTCCGCAAATGCGAGCATTAGATATTATTTTAGATTGGAAACTTTTTCTAATCATTTTTTCTTCTTCCTTGGCAATTGCTTCGGGTTATATTATCAATAATTTTTACGATGCCGAAAAAGATTTAATTAATCGACCAAATAAATCTATGGTTGATCGATTAGTTAGTCAAACTACAAAATTGCGGGTGTATTTTGCACTTAACTTTTTGTCGGTAATTATTGTATTGCCTGTTTCTATTTATGCATCGTTGTTTTTTTCGGGTTATATTTTTCTCTTATGGTTCTATTCTCATAAGTTGAAAAAATATCCTATTATTGGAAACTTAGTTGCTTCTTTTTTAGCAATTCTTCCATTTTTTGCCATTTTAGTTTACTTTAAAGCGTATTATCTTCCTGTTTTTGTTCATGCATCTTTCTTATTTATTATTATTTTGATGAGAGAAATGATGAAAGATTTGGAGAATCTTCCTGGTGATTTTGCTAATAATTATCAAACTATTCCAGTGCGTTTTGGCGAAAAAACAACAAAAAAGATAATGACTGCGTTGTTTTTGCTTTATGTAATTCCAATAAATATTATCATTCTAAAAATGAATGTGGGTTATATGATTTACTATTTTTATTTTAGTATCATAATTTTCCTATTCTTTATAGTCAAACTTTGGCAGTCAGAAACCAAAGAACAGTATCATCGTTTACATTTTTTGCTAAAACTTTTAATTCTATTAGGTGTTTTGTCTATTGTATTAATAAAACCTGATGTATTGGTAAACGGTAAAAATTTATTGGAAGATGTTTTATAACTATTTGCTATATTTTGATGTAAATAGAAATAAGAAATACAGATTGTCTATCTTTGCAAAAATCTTATGATATGAATAACGGCAAATCAAGTTCGAAAAATAATAAATCAGGTAATAGAAGTACTGCTAAATCAGGAAGTGGTTCTAAGCCTTTTCAGAAGCGTTCTGCCAAGCCAGCAGGAAAACCTTTCACAAACAAACCTGTGGATAGAAAACCAAAGGCTCCAACAACTCCAAAAGAAGAAACAGGCGATATGCGTCTGAACAGATATATTGGTAATTCTGGTGTTTGCTCTCGTAGAGAAGCAGATATTTATATAGTATCAGGAAATGTAAAAGTAAACGGAGAAGTAATAACAGAAATGGGTTATAAAGTAAAACCTGAAGATGTTGTAAACTTTGACGGAACAGTAATTACACCTGAAAAGAGAATTTATGTGGTACTAAATAAACCAAAAGGTTTTTCAACGATTAATGAAGAAGTTATTAGTCCAGAAAATGTATTGAGTTTAATTAAAACTGCTTCAAAATATCCGTTGGCGCCAGTAGGTCGTATGGATAAAAGTACTTTAGGATTAATGCTTTTTACAAATGATACAACATTGATTCAAAAATTGAGTTCGCCAGAGCAACGTTCTTCAAAAATGTATCAAGTTTCTTTAGATAGAAATTTAAAGTACGAAGACTTAGAAAAAATTCAAAAAGGAGTTTATATTGATGAAAAACGTGTTTTTGTTGAAGAAATCGCTTACGTAGAAAATCAACCAAAAACAGAAATCGGCATAAAATTAAAAGCTTCTAACGTAAAATTAGTACGTGCTTTGTTTGAATCTTTAAACTATGATGTTTTAAAGGTGGATAGAGTGATGTATGGTCCAATTACAAAATGGAATTTACCACGTGGTAAATGGAGATTTCTTACTGAAGAAGAAGTAAGAGGATTAAAACAAGGATAATCTGTTTTTATTATAAGTAAAAAAGCTCAACATTTGTTGAGCTTTTTTTGGTTTTGAGTTGTTGTTTATTATAATGCAAACTGTGTTTCGATGTCGAAGTTTACTTCTTCTCCAACTAATAATCCACCTGCTTCTAATGCTGAGTTCCAGTTCAAGTTCCAGTCTTTACGGTTAATTTTACCATTTAGTGCCAATGCAATTTTGTTGTTTCCCCATGGATCTACGATAATTCCGCTATATTCTGCATTTAATTTTACTGAATTCTCAACACCGTGCATTGAAAGAGTTCCTTCAATTGTGTAGTGAGATTGGCTTTTTTTCTCAATTTTAGTAGATTTGAATTCTAAAGTAGGATATTGCTCTACATCAAAGAAATCAGCACTTTTTAAGTGATTATCTCTATCTGCATTATTTGTATTAATTGAAGCAGCTTGTGCTACAAATTTTAAAGAACTTTCTTCAAAATTGTCATTTGGTATTTGAATTGTTGCTTCGTAATCATTAAAGTTTCCTTTAACGTTTGTAAACATCATGTGTTTAATTTTAAAACCAATTGATGAGTGAGATTTGTCTATTGACCAAGTTTTTGTTTCCATAGTATAAATTTTTTTAATTATTGTAAATAAGAAGGTAATTCCATTGGAACTTCCATAATAAGTAATTTTGTGTTTGTTTTATTTTCTATTGTAAGTGCTTCAATATCCCAGATGCCAATTGCATCTCTTTTTTCTAATTTTTGATTATTTACAACAATTTCTCCTTCCAGAACAAATAAGAAAACACCGTTGTTGATTTTGTCATTTAAAGAATAGTTTGTTGTTGTATTTGCATCAAAATTTCCAAGATTGAACCAAGCATTTTGATGAATCCAAGCGCCTTTGTCATCAGAATTTGGAGAAAGTATTTGATTCCAATTATTATTACTATCATCAGTATTAATGCTTAATTGTTGATAACGAGGAGTTACATTTAGTTTGTTTGGGAATAACCAAATTTGTAAAAACTCACTTGCTTCCGTTTCACTTGGATTGTATTCGCTGTGCTGAATTCCTGTTCCAGCACTCATTACCTGAATTTCTCCAGTTGTAACTGTTTCTCCATGGCCCATACTGTCTTTATGTGCTATACTTCCTGAAAGTGGAATAGAAATGATTTCCATATTTTCATGTGGATGTGTTCCAAATCCCATTCCCGCTTCAATATAATCGTCATTTAATACGCGCAGCACTCCAAAGTGTATTCTGTCATTGTTTCTATAATTAGCAAAGCTAAAAGTATGGTGAGATTTTAGCCAACCATGGTTAGCATAACCTCTGCTGTTATTTTTATAAATTATAAAGTTGTTCATAGTTGTATCAATTTTGTAGTACAAAGATATAACGCTATGAGGGTTAGTACACTTAATATAGATTAAGAAATAACAGTAGAATAAGAAAAGAGTTTTTTATGAGCTTCTTTTTATTATTTAGCAGTAAGTAACCTCTTTTTTAATTTACTAAAGAATTCGGGAGTTATACCTAAATACGAAGCAATTTGTTTTTGAGGCAAACAATTTTTTATTGTACTATAACGCTCGCAGAAGCGTTCATATCGTTCGTCTGCTGGTAGTGATAGGTTATCCATCAAACGTTGCTGATTTGCTACTAAAGAACGTTCTATTAGTATACGAAAGTAGCGTTCCATTTTTGGAACTTCATCAAATAATTTTAATTGAGTTGCTCTAGTAATTTTCAATACCATTGTGTCTTCTACTACTTCTATATATGAGTTGCCGGGTAATTGAGATAAAAAGCTATACATATCTGCAATCCACCAGCCAGTTGTAGCAAAACCTACAGTGTGTTCTACTGCTTGCTCATCAATGCAATAATTTCGTAAAATTCCAGATAGTACAAAGGTGGAACTATAACAAATTTCACCTTCTACTAATACTTTTTCTTTTGCGCTATATCGATCTGATTCAAAAGCAGCCAAAACAATTTTTTGCTCTTCTTGTGTTAGGTCAACGTGCTTTGCAATACTGTCTAATAATAAATTCACAATTTTATTTTTATACTATAAAAATACAATTTATGTTACATAAAAAAAACGCCTTCAACTTAGTTGAAGGCATTTTTATGATTTTATTGTTATTTATTTAAGTGCATTTTTAATGCGCAATAAAGCTTCTTTTAATTGATCTTCGCTTGTTGCGTAAGAAAGACGAATACAATTTGGATTTCCAAAAGCTTCTCCTGTTACCGTAGCAACGTGTGCTTTGTCTAATAAATACAAAGACAAATCATCTGCATTTGTAACTGTAACTCCTTGAAAAGTTTTTCCAAAAAATTCAGAAACATCAGGAAATAAATAGAAAGCTCCGTCTGGTACGTTTACTTTCATTCCTGGAATATCTCTCAACAAATCTACCACTAAGTTTCTTCTTCCTTTAAAAGCTTTTACCATGTCATTTAATACGCTTGGCGATGCACTTACTGCAGCAATAGTAGCTCTTTGTGCAATACTATTCGCTCCAGAAGTTACTTGCCCTTGCATTTTTGTGCATGCTTTCGCAATAAACTCCGGTGCGCCAATATATCCAATACGGTATCCTGTCATAGCAAATGCTTTAGAAATTCCGTTTACTGTAATTGTGCGTTCAATTAAATTTCCAATTGAACCAATGCTGCAATAATCTCCCAAGAAATTGATGTGTTCATAAATTTCATCAGAAAGAATATAAATAGAAGGATGTTTTTCTAATACTTCTGCTAATGCTTCTAACTCTGTTCTGCTGTACACAGAACCACTTGGATTACAAGGTGAACTAAACCACATCATTTTTGTTTTAGACGTAATAGCATCTGTCAATTGCTGAGGTGTAATTTTAAAATCAGTTTCTATAGAAGTAGGAACTTCTATTGGAATACCACCAGCAATTCTTACAATTTCTGAATAACTAACCCAATATGGCGCAGGAATAATTACCTCATCACCTGGATTAATCATTACTTGTGCAACGTTAAATAAAGCTTGTTTAGCACCAGTAGAAACCACAATTTCACTTGCACTATAATTAAGATTATTATCGCGTTTAAATTTATTGCTAATAGCTTGTCTAAGCTCTAAATATCCTTCTACAGGAGGATATTTACTATAGTTTTGGTTAATTGCTTCTATAGCCGCTTCCTTTAAAAAATCAGGAGTGTTGAAATCTGGTTCACCAAGACTCAAGCTTATAATGTCTATACCTTGCTCTTTTAATTCGCGTGCTTTTGCAGCCATTGCAAGAGTTTGTGAGGTAGTTAAGTTGTTGATTCTATCTGATAGAACTTGAGTATTCATAGGTTAAATTGATATTAATATTGTCTAAAACCAAAGGTAACGATATTTAATATATATTAGAAAAACGAGTAGTTAATTTACCTATAAAAAGTTACTTTTGTGAAAACTTTTGAAATGGAAGAAATAATTAAATATTTTCCAAATTTGACTGAAGAACAAATAAGTCAATTTGAGAAACTGGAAGAAGTTTATAATGAATGGAATGCGAAGATTAATGTAATATCACGTAAAGATATTCAAGAATTGTATACTAAACATATTTTGCACTCTTTGGGTATTGCAAAAGTGATGGAATTTACGCCAGGAAGTAGTGTAATGGATGTTGGTACTGGAGGTGGATTTCCTGGAATTCCATTAGCAATTTTGTTTCCTGAAACAAAATTTTATCTTATAGATATTATAGCAAAGAAGATAAAAGTAGTAAACGAGGTAATTCAAGCTATTGGATTAACTAATGTTGTTGCCGAACAAAAAAGAGCAGAAACGGTTGATGAAAAGTTTGATTTTATTGTGAGTAGAGCAGTAACCAATATGCCAGATTTTGTAAAATGGATTCGTCATAAAACCAAAAAAGAAAATATCAACGAATTTGAAAATGGTATTTTGTATTTAAAAGGTGGAGATTTAACAGAAGAGTTACGAGATTTTCCAAAAGCAATTCAGTTTGATTTGAGTAATATTTTTGAAGATGAATTCTTTGAAACAAAAAAAGTAGTTTATCTGCCGTTGAAATACAAAGGGTAAATTGGAAAGAAGAAAGGAGATATAAGGGTAGGTTTCTTTACTGTAAGAGGATTCAATCTTCAAACAAAAAAATAAAAAAGGCATGGATTGCAGTTGCAATCCATGCCTTTTTTTATTTTTAAAGAAGTCAGATTCTGGTTTAAAGAAGTTTTTTTTCTTCTAACCTCTTTCTTCTCTTCTCTTTCCAATAAACGGTTTGACAAATAGCAAACAGGTATCGGTAGGACGGTGTAGTACGTGATTGGCCACACTTCCCAAAATAATATCTTTGATTCCTGCGGAACCTTTAACTCCTAAAATCATCAAATCTGCTTTTTTCGTTTTAGCGTATTGAATTAAGGCTGCAGCGACATTTTGATTCTTTGCTGGAACAATATCAATGTCGGTATATTGCGCATAGTCTCTGTTCCACTTTTCTTCTTTTTCTTTGATGTCCTCTAATGAAATTTTGTCTAATTCTTTTTCCGTCATCATTGGTAAATAGCTCCAATAGGATTTTGATATATGAACGGCTGAATGATGAATGCGTTGTCCTTTAGAATTGTTTTTGAAGCGATCTGCCCAAAGCATAATTGCCGGAGTATAACGCGAAAAGTCGATGGCATCAATAACCGTTTCAATGGGAATATGAAAGGTTTCTGGTACTAATAGGGTAGCAGAAGGTAGGAGGCGAATTAATTTGTTTGCCAGAGCACCATTTCCTGTAAATTGTTGCTTGTTTCCCAATACAAGTAAGTCGTAGTTTTTTTGTTTGGCAATAGTAGCAAATGCAATTTCAGAATAGTTTTCTACTGTCACGAGTATTTCGTGTGAATAACTAATTTCAGTTAGGGCAATTTGTCCTTCCACTCTTTTTTTGATTCGTTCTTGAATGAGTGTTAATTGATCTTTTTCAATGAGTTCTTTTGGCAACTCACCTAATTTTAGATTGTGAATAAAGGTAATGTGCTCGACATTCAGTATATGGTCGAGTATCTTGGCGTATTGAATTAAATAATGATCCATCTCAGAAAGATCTAAGCCAACTAATATATTGAGTGCTTTGTTTGTTTCCATTATGCGTTATTTTTGTTGTTCTTCAATCAGATCAGAGATAATATCCTTGTAACTCTTCTCTTGTTTTGACTTCAGTTGTTTTGCTTTTTTGTTTAGCTCATCTTGCAAGCCTTTTTGCAAGGAGTAGTACATCAGTAATAGAATAATGGCAAAGGGGAGTCCTGTGATGATTACGGCTGTTTGTAAGGCATCCAAACCACCGCCCCAAAGGAGTACAATCGCGATGAATCCTTGAGCAAAAGACCAGAATACGCGTTGCCAAACGGGTGAGTTTCCCTCGCTTCCTGAGGTGATGTTGTCAATGACTAACGAACCAGAATCGGAAGAGGTGATAAAAAAGGAAAAAATCAGGATAATGGCGACAATAGATAAGAAGTTGGTAAACGGAAAATTTTCTAAGAAAACGAAGAGTGCCGTTGAGATATCTTCTTTAACCGCGTGAACCATGGTCATATCTCCAGATAAAATAGTATGTAAGGCACTTCCTCCAAAAACATTCATCCAAAGTAAAGTAATTAATCCAGGAACGATAAGTACACCTAAAACAAACTCTTTGATCGTTCTTCCTTTTGAAATTCGCGCAATAAAGCTCCCGACAAAAGGAGACCAAGCTATCCACCAAGCCCAATAGAAGATTGTCCAAACGTTTTGCCATCCGGATCTTTTATAGGTGTCGTTCCAAGTACTAATATCAATGAAGTTAGCCAAATACGCCCCCGTGTTTTGTACGTATCCTTTGAGGATAAAGAGTGTAGGGCCCAAAACGAAAATCAAAATCATAAAACCAGAGGCCATGTACATATTGACATTACTCAAAAGTTTTACTCCTTTGTCTAATCCGGAGAAAATAGAAATGGTTGCCACACTAATTACGCCGATGATAATTCCCGCTTGCATTAAAGGAGAAATTTCCCATCCGTAGAGGTATTGCAATCCTGCAGTAATTTGAGTTACTCCCAATCCCAGTGATGTTGACAAACCAAAAACAGTAGCTAATGTAGAGAGAATATCAATGGTATGCCCCCACCAGCCGTGTATTTTCTCACCTAAAAAGGGATAGAGTAGAGAGCGGAAAGTCATGGGTAATCGTCGGTTGAAACCAAAAAAAGCGAGGGCTAATCCGACGATGGCATAAATTGCCCAAGCATGTAGTCCCCAGTGTAAGCTGGTAAATTCCATGGCTTGAATAGCCGTATCAATATCGCCATCTGTAGGTCGAGGAGGATTAAAGAAATGAGAAACAGGTTCTCCAATACTGAAAAACATAATTCCGATTCCCATTCCTGTACTAAAGAGCATGGCAAACCAAGACAGTTTTGAAAATTCAGGTTCTGCTTCATCGCCACCTAATCGAATATTTCCGTATTTACCAAAGGCTAAAAAGAGGGCAAAAATCAAGATGATGTTGACAGTGAGAATAAAGAACCAACTGAAATTTTCTGTTACAGCGAGCTGTCCAACATGAAACCAATCTCCTACTTTGCTAGGAAAAAGCAAACAAACGGAGATTAATGCAATGATTAGTACAATTGAGGTGGTAAAAACAGGAGGATTGATGACCAACTGTTTATTGTCTAGTAATTTTTTAAACATGAGTTATATACTATTTTTTAATAATTATAACCCAGTACTTTAGAAATAAAATAAGGAATTTTTTCTACTGAAAAAGTATAAAAGCAAAATATAAAAGTAATTTTTACTTAATCGTTTGTCCAATAAAGGAAAATTGATCCCAATAAAAAGCACTGAATTGTGAGATAAAAAAGGCGGTTAACAAACCGCCTTTGTATGTATTATCCTAAGAAAGGATATTTGTAATCCTTTGCAGGGACAAATGTTTCTTTAATTGTTCTTGGAGATACCCAACGCAATAAGTTTAAGATAGAACCTGCTTTGTCGTTAGTTCCAGAAGCTCTTGCTCCACCAAATGGTTGTTGACCTACAACAGCTCCAGTTGGTTTATCATTGATGTAGAAGTTACCAGCAGAATTTGTCAATGCTTCAGTAGCTTCAACGATTGCATAACGGCATTGAGCTAAAATAGCCCCAGTTAATGCATAGATAGAAGTTTCGTCAACTAATTTTAATGTTTCAGCCCATTTAGCATCTTCGTAAACATATACCGTTAAAACAGGACCAAATAATTCTGTTTCCATTGTGTCATATTTTGGGTTTGTTGTAACAATAACTGTTGGATCAATAAAGTACCCAACTGATTTATCGTATTTTCCACCTAAAACAACTTCAGCTTCGTTAGATACTTTAGCTTCTTCAATTGCTTTAGCTAATTTATCAAAAGAACTTTCAGAAATAACTGAAGATACAAAGTTTGATGGATCTTCTGGTGAACCCATTTTAATTGTAGCTAAATCAGCTGCCATATATTCTTTTACAGCTGGCCATAATGATGCTGGAATATAAGCACGAGAAGCTGCCGAACATTTTTGTCCTTGGTATTCAAATGCACCTCTTGTTAAAGCAACAGCTACTTCTTTTGGACAAGCAGATGAATGTGCTAACACATAATCTTTTCCTCCTGTTTCTCCAACAATTCTTGGATATGTTTTATAGTTGTTGATGTTTTGTCCAATTTTATTCCACATACTGTTGAAAACTCCTGTAGAACCTGTAAAGTGAATTCCTGCAAAATCAGGACTTGCTAATAAAGTATCTGTAATCATTCCAGAATCTCCGTAAACTACGTTGATTACACCGTCAGGTAAACCTGCTTTTTGGAAGATTTCTACAATTACTCTAGCAGAATAAATTTGAGTTGCAGATGGTTTCCAAACTACTACGTTACCCATCATTGCTACAGATGCTGGTAGATTTCCAGAAATAGCTGTAAAGTTGAATGGAGTAATAGCATATACGAAACCTTCTAATGGACGGTGCTCTAACCTATTCCAAACTCCGTCAACAGAAAGTGGTTGCTCAGAATAAATTTGAGTCATAAACTCAACGTTAAATCTTAAGAAGTCAATAAACTCACAAGCAGCATCAATTTCTGCTTGGTGTAATGTTTTTGCTTGAGCAATCATTGTAGCAGCGTTTAATTTTGCACGGTATGGACCAGCAATTAACTCAGCTGCTTTTAAGAAGATAGAAGCTCTGTGCTCCCAAGGCATTGAAGCCCATTTTTTCTTTGCTTCTAAAGCTGTAGAAATTGCTTTTTCTACCAAAGCTTTGTCTGCTTGGTGATAAACTCCTAATTTATGCTTGTGATCAAAAGGAGGAAATAAATCTTTTGTATTACCTGTTCTGATTTCTTCTCCACCAATATATAACGGAATATCAACTAATTGATTGTATTGTTCTTTGAAAGAGTTCAAAGTCAATTCTCTTTCTGGTGTTCCTGGCGCGTATGATTTTACTGGCTCATTAACAGCAGTTGGAACTTTATAGAATCCTTTTGACATAATATATTCTTTATAAGGTTTATAAAATATGTAATTACAAAGATAATTAAATTTACTCAAACCAATAAGTTACCTTGTGCTGTATTTGTTGCTAAAATTAATTGAGCAAATACGGAACGGTTAGTTTAAATAATGGAATTTCTATTGTAAAAAAACGATTATCTGTAAGATTTAATACATTATAGTAACCAACCATAGCTCCTGTTGTGGAAGTAAGTATGCATCCACTGTTATAGGTGTATTTGTCTTTTGGGAAGATAATAGGTTGCTCGCCAACAACTCCTTTTCCTTCAACTATTTCAACCTCTTTAAAGGTGTCGTATATTTCCCAATATCTCGAATCGATTTGAATGGGGAATTCTCCAAAATTTTCAATGACAATTTCATAGCTAAATACATATTGTAATATGTTGTCTTTTTGAAATGTACCTCGAAAAATTGGAAGAACACTAACGCTTATTCCATTCGTCAATTTTGATATCATCATTTGCTATTAATATGCTATTTGTGCTGCATCTGCTTCTGTAAACCCAATTACACGATCATATTGGTCTGTAGAGCCTCTGTAATAAACTAAAATTTGGTATTTATTGGTTGTTAAAGCGTAATTGCCATCGGGCTGTAATTTTGGATCTATCTTTCCATTTACTACACTAATTACATTGTAGTTGGTAAACCCTTGTTTTACTAATAATGCTTTTTCGTAATTATTGTTGGTAGTATTAAAATCTAATCGATTATCCGGAATTAATTCATAATTATTAAAAGCGCCAGTTATATAATAATCTATCTTATTGTTAGCGGGCGTATCTGGTTCAAAAGTAAAATAAACCCAACTGTATTCACTGTCAATTGAAGGATTCTGTCCGTAAATGTTTCTGATTTTAAAAGCTCCGTTAATATCAGGAAAGTAAGTATATCCTTTATTGGCTCTGCCAATTATTGGGTAAAGATCGGTTCTGTACATTCCGTTTTCTTTCAGATTTTTAAAAATCATGTTGTTGGCCTGTCTCAAGTCGCTATTATCAAAGTAGCGGTATTGATTACCTGCCCAAAAGCTTGTTTCGGCATCGTAATTGTAAATTAAGTCTGCGCCTATTGTATATTGTGGTTTTATTTTACTGATGTAAGAATCCCAACGAGCATTTTGAAAAAGAGCAATTTTTACATTTGTAAGCGGGTTTTCAAATATTTGTTCGCCCAATTTTACAGTTATGTTTAATGTTTGTTTAGTATCAATGTAGGCTAAATCTCTCATTCGCTTTACTTGAGCCCCAACGTTGATGTTGTTTTCATATAAAATGAATTTTCTGCGAATAACTACTTCGTTGTCTTCATTGTAAATCTCTAAAATATAGTTGCCACTTTTTGTTATTGTATATACATTGTTGGGAATAGATAATCGATAATGCGTATACATTTGTAACGTATTGAATGAGTTTTCAACATTCTTAATTCGTTGGTTCTCCATTCCTCTGATATATTCTATCGTACGCAGTTGCGATGGAGTCCAATCGTAGTTGTAAGCTAAAACTCTGTAGTAATAATTACTTTCATCACCGTACAAATCGTCAAATTCTAATGTAAAAGATTCATTCAAAGGGAAAAACGGAATAGTACTAATTTCGCCATTCATAAAAGCAGCCGTTTTGATGTAATCGGCAGTGAAATCTTGCGTTTTTTGTGCTTGAGCCATAAAACCACATAAAAATAAAAAGAGAAACCAATGTTTGAACGACATATTGATGAGGTTTTGAGTTATTATTGAGTTTTGCTTAAAGATATAAACGATTTTACAATTGAACTAATCTCGTTATGTAAAATGATTTTTACTAAGAAGATGTTTTTTATAACCAATTAGTTTATCAGCATAGTTAGTAGTTTGCTGTAAAAATAAAAATTAAATCTATAATTTAGATTAATAGAAGTAGTAAAATAATCGATTAAAGTGGTTTGTAACAAACTGGAATTATTTCACCCGGAACTAAACAATATCTTGCAATATCTACTTGCGATAATTTTTGGGTGTAATTTTCTTCTTTTACGTTAAAACCAATTTGCCTTAGCTTATCAAAGTAATCTAAACCATAAACGCGTACATGATCATATTGACCAAAAATAAGCGTTCGTTCTTTTGGGTCGGTAATTGAATCGTCTTGAAAAGTAATGGCTCTCGACAAATCTTGTGGAACTTGAAATATACCCATTCCACCAGGTTTCATAATGCGATAAAGTTCTTGCATTGCCTTTGTGTCGTCTGGAATATGTTCCAAAACGTGATTGCACAAAATAACATCAAAACTATTATCAGCAAAAGGTAAATTACAAATATCTGCTTTTACATCTGCCAAAGGCGATTCTAAGTCAGTTGTAGTATAATCTAAATTGGTTTGCTTTTTAAAGCGATTATAAAAAGCTTGCTCTGGTGCAAAGTGAAGTACTTTTAAAGGAGCTGAAAAAAAGTTGGTTTCGTTGGTTAAATACAACCATAGAAGACGATGTCTTTCCAACGAAAGAGTACTTGGTGAAAGTACATTTGGGCGTTGCTTTGCATAGCCATAAGGCAAAAAACTTTTAAAACTTTTGCCGTCTATAGGATCAGTATAGGTGTTGCCTTTTAGATACCACACAAATACAGGACGAACAACATAGCTCAACCGAATTAATATCGGTCGAGGTACGATGTTCAATATAGTTTTAAAAAGTTTTTTCATTTCGAAAAGAATGAATTAAAGCACTAATGGTTTAGCTCTAAACTCATCTTCTTCATTGCTTTGAATTCCTAAAGCTTGGTAAATGTATTGGAAAGTAGATAATAATTCTGGTTTTCCGTTGATAAGCGCTACATCATGTTCAAAATGTGCAGAAGGTTTTCCATCGCGAGTTACGATTGTCCATCCATCGCTCAATTGTTTGATGTTTCTTGTACCAAGATTAATCATTGGTTCAATAGCTACAACCATACCTTCAACAAACTTTTTACCTTTACCTGGTTTTCCGTAGTTTGGCATTTCTGGTGCTTCGTGCATTTTTTTACCTAAACCGTGTCCTACTAATTCGCGAACTACTGTGTAACCTTCTTTTTCGCAGTAACGTTGAATTGCACTACCTACATCTTCCACGCGATTTCCTAATTTGAATTCGCGAATACCAACGTATAATGATTCTTTTGTAACTTGTAATAAACGTTTTGTTTCTGGCGCTACTTCTCCTACTTCAAAAGTATAAGCGTGATCACCATAAAATTCATTCATTATTGTTCCACAGTCTATCGAAACAATATCTCCTTCTACAATAGGAATATTTGTAGGTAAACCATGAACAATTTGTTCGTTTACACTTGTAAGAATAGTTGACGGACAACCATACAAACCTTTAAATCCAGGTACAGCACCGTGATCTCTAATAAATTCCTCTGCTTTTCTGTCCAACTCTAAAGTTGTTACGCCTGGCTTTAGCTCTGTTGCAAGCATCCCCAATGTTTTTGATACTAATAGGGCGCTTTGTCTCATTAACTCAATCTCTTCAAGAGTTTTTGGAATGATCATAACTTTACTTTTTTAGAATGACAAAATTACGTTATTCAATTCAATATAG
>CANQRD010000017.1 GCA_947626185.1 uncultured Flavobacterium sp. | reverse complement strand
TATTAATAAATTTTTACTCAACAGAAATCTAAATACTTTAAAGAAACCTATTATTTAAAATGCACAACGGGTATATTAATAATTAATTTTATTACAAGAAAAAATACCTCTATATTTGCTTTTTAGTATTTAGTTATGGGAAGCGAAAATAATCAAGAAATAGTAAAAAACGTTTTTACGAAATTTTTAGAGGATAGAGGACATAGAAAAACTCCTGAACGTTATGCTATACTACAAGAAATTTATGATAGCGAAGAGCATTTTGATATTGAGTCTTTGTATATCAAAATGAAAAACAAAAACTATCGAGTTAGTAGAGCTACGTTATATAATACTATAGAAATTCTATTAGAGTGTGGTTTAGTACGCAGACATCAGTTTGGACAAAACCAAGCACATTACGAAAAATCATACTTTGACAAACAACACGATCACATTATTCTTACAGATACAGGAGAAGTAGTTGAATTTTGTGATCCTCGTATACAAATAATTAAGAAAACTATTGAAGATATCTTCAATATTGAGATTCACAATCATTCTCTTTATTTCTACGGTGTTAGAAAATCAGACAAACAAGAAAATAATACAGAATCTAACACAAACAACTAATTCAACAACTTAACAACACTATAATAATGGCAGTAGATTTACTACTTGGACTGCAATGGGGAGATGAAGGAAAAGGAAAAATTGTAGACGTCCTTACTTCAAAATACGATATCATTGCAAGATTTCAAGGTGGCCCAAATGCTGGACACACTTTAGAATTTGATGGAATTAAACACGTATTAAGAACAATCCCATCTGGAATTTTTCACAAAAACGCAATCAACATCATTGGAAATGGTGTAGTTATTGACCCAGTTGTTTTTATTAAAGAAATTGAAGGCTTAGAAAAATTTAATATCGATATCGTAAATCGTTTGTTAATTTCTAGAAAAGCTCATTTAATATTACCTACTCACCGTCTTCTTGACGCTGCTTCAGAAGCATCAAAAGGAAAAGCAAAAATCGGTTCTACATTAAAAGGTATTGGCCCAACATATATGGACAAAACTGGTAGAAACGGACTTCGTATTGGCGATATCGAATTAGGTGATTTTGAACAAAGATACCGCAACTTAGCAGACAAGCACGAAGCAATGATAAAGTTTCACGATGTGGAAATGCAATATAATCTTGCTGAAATGGAAGAGGAGTTTTTCCACGCTGTAAAAGAATTGAGCAAGCTAACATTTATTGATAGCGAAGAATATTTAAACAATGCTTTAAGAGAAGGAAAATCAATTTTAGCAGAAGGTGCTCAAGGTTCTTTATTAGATATCGATTTTGGTACATATCCTTTCGTAACTTCTTCAAACACTACTGCTGCTGGTGCTTGTACAGGTTTAGGTATTGCACCAAACAGAGTAAAAGAGGTATTCGGTATTTTTAAAGCTTACACAACACGTGTGGGTAGCGGTCCTTTCCCAACAGAATTAGAAGATGAAGTTGGAGCAACAATGGCATCTGTTGGTAGAGAATTTGGCTCTGTTACTGGACGTGCGCGCAGATGTGGTTGGTTAGACCTTGTTGCTTTAAAATATGCTGCTGAAGTAAATGGAGTAACAGAACTTTATATGATGAAAGCAGATGTATTATCTGGTTTTGAAACACTTCAAGTTTGTACAAAATACAACTACAAAGGAAAAGAAATCAATTATCTTCCATACAATATTGAACCTACAAACGTAGAGCCAATTTATGAAGAATTAAAAGGTTGGCAAGCTGACTTAACAGGATTAACTTCTTACGATCAATTACCAAGTGAATTAACTACATATATTCAATTTATTGAAAAACACGTAGGCATTCCAGTAAAAATTGTTTCTGTTGGTCCAGATAGAACGCAAACAATTATAAAATAATAAAAAAACACTTCTTAAGAAGTGTTTTTTTATTCCTACCATTCATCCATAATTTATTCTTAAGGCAAATCTATCTTCATAATATTTTGTTTAAATTTGACAAAAAATTAGAGACTTGAGAACATTATATTTCTTTATACTACTTTTCTTATTTAGTTTTTCTACGTATAGTCAAGATAAAAATAAAATTATCATTCATCATGCAGATTTTTCTGATAGAAATCAGGCAGAATTTCCAGATGCTACTATTCTACGAGGAAATATTTCTGCAGAACACAATGGAATTTTACTAAGTTGTAATAAAGCGTATTATTTTGAAAAAGAAAACTACATCAAACTTTTAGGCGATGTAAAAATGAATCAGGGTGATACCCTTTTTATGGATAGTAAATTTGCAGAATATAATGCTCTAAATGGCTTTGCTTATGCTGAAGGAAATGTAGTTGTGCGTTCTCCTGATTCTACATTAGAAACAGATACACTTCGCTTCAATAGAAATGAAGAGATAATTTATTACAATACCCCCGGTACCATTGTTAACAAAGGAAATATATTAAAAAGTAAATCGGGTAAATATTTTTTAAGAGAAAAGAAATTTCAATTCTTTACAGCAGTAACCATTACTACAACACAAGGTACCATTGTAAAATCTAATCATTTAGATTTTTACGAAATACCAGAACATGCTTATGTTTTTGGCCCATCAACTATTACTAGTAAAGAAGATTATATCTATACAGAAAACGGATATTACGATGTAAAAAATGACATTGGAAAAATGGTAAAGAACTCATACATTTTGTATGATAGCCGGAAAATTGAAGGCGACTCAATTTATTACAACAAGCGAGAAGAATTTGCCTCAGCCACCAACCATGTAAAAGTTACTGATACAATTAACAAAGCAAAAATAACAGGACATTACGCAGAGCTTTTTAAAGCAAAAGATTCTATGTATGTTACCAAAAAAGCATTGGTAAGCATGCTGACTGAAAAAGGTGATTCCGTTTATTTTAGTGCAAAAAAAATTATGCTCACTGGTCCTGAAAAAGAACGAGTTATTAGAGGCTTTAAGGATGCTCGGATTTACAGAGATAGTATGAGCGGAAAAGCCGATTCAATTCATTGGAGTGAAAAATTGGGATTAACCCAAATGATAGGCCGACCAATACTTTGGAAAGGCGAGAGTCAAATTACAGGAGATGTAATGCATCTATTAAATAATTTAGAGACTAATCAAGTTGATTCTTTAAAAGTATTAAACAATGCTTTTATTATTGAAAAAGATACTTTAGGAACTGGTTATAATCAAGTAAAAGGTGTTAACTTATATGGTAAGTTCAGAGAGAGTAAATTATCGGAATTAGATTTAATTAAAAATGCTGAAATGATTTACTATGCCTACAACGAAAAAAATGAATTAATAGGAATAGACAAAGGTATTTGTAGCCATATAAACGTAATGTTTGATGATGGACAAATTGCAAGTGTTACTCTTTTTGTATCTCCATCTAGTGAATTATATCCTGAAGATCAATTACCAGAAAATGCCCGGTTACTGAAAGATTTTGTTTGGCGGGGAGATGAAAAAATAAATTCTATTGAAGAAATATTTAGCAATGAAGAAGTGCAAGATGAAATAGATAATAAAAAAGAAAGGTTACAAAAACAAAAAGATGCACAGCAACCAATGGAAGTGCAAAAAGAAACATTATCTACTGCACAAGAAGCAGTAAAACAACAACCTAAAAAAGCTTTTTAACACTATGAAAGAAGATTTTTTTAAATACCAAGCACAAACATCACCAAATCCTTTAGGAATGCAAGTTTCACATGCAAAAGGATCATATATATACGATAAAAACGGAAAAGCATATTTAGACTTTGTAGCAGGTGTTTCTGCTTGTACTTTAGGTCATCAGCACCCAAAAGTAAATAATGCTATAAAAGAACAACTTGATAAATATTCGCACGTAATGGTTTACGGAGAATATATTCAAGATCCGGCAGTTGAGTTTTGTAGAATATTGGCAGAAAACATTCCTGCTCCATTAAACAAAACATATTTAGTAAATTCAGGTACAGAGGCAACAGAAGGCGCATTAAAATTAGCCAAAAGAGTAACAGGAAGAAGTCAACTTATTTCTTGTTTCAATGCTTATCATGGCAATACAATGGGCTCTATGAGCGTTATGGGATTTGAAGAGCGCAAAAGAGCCTTCAGACCTTTATTGCCCGATGTAGATTTTATCCATTTTAACTGCGTTGAAGATCTTGAAAAAATAACAACAAAAACGGCAGGAATTATTCTAGAGACAATTCAAGGAGGTGCTGGATTTGTTGAACCTTTTGACGGTTTCTTAACCAAAGTGAGAAAAAAATGTGACGAAGTGGGCGCATTAATGATTGTAGACGAAATACAACCTGGTTTTGGACGAACAGGTAAGCTATTTGGTTTTCAAAATTACGATGTAGTACCAGACGTTATTGTAATGGGAAAAGGCATGGGTGGCGGAATGCCAGTTGGTGCATTTACCGCTAGCGATAAACATATGGATATGTTATACGACAACCCTAAATTTGGTCATATTACTACTTTTGGAGGTCATCCTGTAATTGCAGCAGCAAGTTTGGCTACTCTAAAAGAATTAGTAGAAACAGACATAATGGAGCAAACGCTAGAAAAAGAAAAACTTTTTAGAAGCTTACTTGTGCACCCTTTAATTTCAGAAATTAGAGGTCGTGGATTAATGTTAGCTCCAATGACTTTGAGTGCAGAAATAACAAATAGAGTGGTCTTAAAATCTCAAGAAAAAGGACTAATTTTGTTCTGGCTTTTATTCGAAGGTAAAGCAATTCGAATCACCCCTCCTCTTACTGTTAGCGAAACGGAAATTAGAGAAGGTTGCGCTATAATATTAGAGGCTTTAGACGAAGTGCAAAAAGAATTAAATTTGTAATTCTTTTTTGCATTCAAACTCAACAATTTAAAGAAATAGAATGAATTTCGATAATAAAGACGAAAACGAGAATTACTTATCGCTTGCTCGTTTTGAGTCAATGCTCAAAACTAATAAAGTTTTGTTCTTCGATTCGGAAGAGTTTGAAGATATTATTCTTCATTACTTAGATTCCGGAAAAATGAACTTGGCAAATAAAGCATTAAAATTAGCTTTGGAGCAACATCCTACTTCAGTTGGTATTAAAATAGTTGAAGTAGAGTTATTAATATTCCAAAACAAATTAGAAGCTGCCGATAAAATTTTAGACGAGCTAGAAAGACTTGAACCACAAAACGACGAAGTGCATATACAGAGAGCCAATGTTTTTTCAAAAAAAGGCAATCATATAGAGGCTATTAACTCTTTAAACAAAGCACTTAGCGTTAGTGACGATCCTGTAGATATCTATTCTATTTTAGGAATGGAATATCTATTTATTGACGATGTAGAAAAGGCAAAAGAAAATTTTATCTTGAGTTTAGAAAACGATGGTGAAGATCAATCTACATTGTACAACATAATTTATTGCTTCGATTTTTTAAACGAAAACGAAGAAGCTATTACCTATTTAAACACATTTATTGATCAGCATCCATATAGTGAAATTGCTTGGCATCAACTAGGACGTCAATATTACATTTTAAAAAATTACGAAAAAGCAGTATGGGCATTTAATTATGCAACATTAATTGATGAACATTTTTTAGGAGCTTATTTAGAAAAAGGAAAAGCATTAGAAAAGCTAAATAAATTTCAGGAAGCACTAGATAATTATATGATTACACTAGAGCTAGATGCTCCTTCGGCTTATGTATTATTACATATTGGTATATGCTATGAAAACTTAAATAATTTTCCTTTAGCGATTCAGTATTACAAAAAAACGGTACACGAAGACCCAATGTTAGATAAAGGTTGGATTGCATTAACCGATATTTACATTAAGGAAAATGAATATGAAAAAGCTTTAATTACATTAATGAAAGCAATAAACATAGATGAATTTGACGAAAGATATTGGATTCGCTATGCAGTTTTAAACAAAAATTTATTACAATTTAAAGAAGCTGAGGCTGGTTACCGAAAAGCAACAGAACTAAGTGAATCTATTCTTGACTATTGGGTTGATTGGGCAGATGTTTTATATCTTTTAGGAGAATACAAAACAGCTATTGATAAACTACTACAAGTAAATCAAAAAAATCCAAATTCGCCAGAAATCTATTATAGATTAGCTGCTTTTTATTGGGAAAATCAAGAAAACTCACAAAGTTTAGAATGGCTTAAACGAGGTTTAATACTTGATGCTGATAAGGTAATAATGTTGTCAATATTATTCCCGCAACTATGGGAAAATAAAACAATACAAGAGTTAATTAAAAACTTTAAACCTGAATAATTCAAAAAACAGCTGTTCGCTAGAATGGCTGTTTTATTTTAATTTTATCTCTTTATGAAAAAAAAACTATATGGTTTAGTTGGTAAAAATATACATTACTCTTTTTCAAAAAACTACTTTACACAAAAATTCAAAGCACTAAAACTTAACGAAAGTAGTTATATTAATTTTGATATTGCTAAAATTGCTGATTTTAGTAATATCATTGAAAACACAGAACATTTAAAAGGATTAAATGTTACTATTCCATACAAACAATCTGTAATTCCTTATTTAGATTCGCTTTCAAAAAAAGCAATAAAAATTGGAGCGGTAAACACTATTGCTATTTCTAAAAACAAAAAACTAAAAGGCTACAATACAGATTGGTACGGATTTTATCATTCGTTAAAACCATTATTAAAACAGCATCATACAAAAGCGCTTATTTTAGGAACTGGTGGTGCAAGTAAAGCTATTGAATTTGCGCTAAAAAAATTAAATATCGACTATTACTTTGTAAGTAGAACACAACAAGAAGGTGTTTTTACATATACCGATTTAAATCAAGAAATTCTAACAAAATACACCATTATAATTAATACCACCCCACTAGGAACTTTTCCAAACATAGAAGAAAAACCTAATCTTCCTTATAATTTTATAACAAATCAGCATATTGCTTACGATTTAATTTACAATCCAGAAAAAACAAAATTCTTACAACTTGCAGAACAACAAGGTGCAACAATAAAAAACGGATATGAAATGTTAATTCTACAAGCAGAAAAAGCTTATAAGATTTGGTCCAAACACTTTCGTTTCGATTAAAAACAGAAAGCTTACTAACAAAATCATCATACAGTATTATTTACCTTTCATTTTTAGATATTTTTTATTAAATTTGAGAGTTATGTAGCAATATTCAATAAAGAAATATTGATTGTTAAATACTCTATATTTTTACAATTATGTTAGAAAGCAAGAATGAAAACCTGCACGAGCAAGCAGATGGAAAAATTTCGGAATCCAACAAAAATCTTAATTCAGAACAATCTGAAAAAAATAAAGCTCTAGATTCCATCACTGCATCTAATGCCGAAGAGAGTGAAGATCGCGACCTCTTAGAGGTAAAAGAGATTACTATTCTGGATTATGAAAAATTAGATCTTGATCAATTAAACGACGAATTAAATCGATTAATTAAAGATTACAAAATTGTAAGCATTAAAGAAATTGTAGAAGACATCAAAAAAGAATTCTACAGAAAATACAATGACTTTATAGACGATAAAAAAGAAGTTTTTTTAGAGGAAAATACAGACGCTGTAGAAAGCGATTTTGAGTATATTTTACCTGTAAAAGTAGCTTTTGATAAAACATACAATGAGTTTAGATCGAAAAAAAATGCCTATCATAAAGAACTACAAAACAATCTTAACCATAATTTAAACAAGCGTCTTGCTATTATTGACAGTATTAAAACTATTGTTGATAATGACGATCACAAGACAGATGCTTTAAAACAATTGGCTGAACTTAGAGAACAATGGAAAACCGCCGGGCCAATTCCTAAAGACAAATACAATCACGTTTGGAATAATTATCACTTCCATATAGAGCGTTTTTATGATCAACTGCATTTAGATAGAGAATCGAGAGATTTAGACTTTAAACACAATTTAGATTTAAAGCTTAAGTTAATTGCTCGTGCAGAAGCATTATTGATAGAAGAAGATATCATTAAAGCTTTTAGAGAACTTCAAACATTACACAGGGTTTGGAGAGAAGAAATTGGTCCTGTTGAACGCGATATGCGCGAAGTTGTTTGGGAAAAATTTAGCGACATCACAAAACAATTGCACGATAAACGAGAAATATTATTTGAAAATTTAAGACAAGGTGAAAGAGAAAATCTTTCAATAAAAGTTCAAATAATCAGTGAAATTGATTTGTTGTCAAAACAATCAATTACTACACATAACCAGTGGCAAAAAGAGATTAAAAAAGTTGAAGATCTAAGAAGTCATTTCTTTTCAGTAGGGAAAGTTCCGCAAGAAAATAATGAAGAAGTTTGGGCACTTTTCAAACTTGCTACCAGAAATTTCAACGCTAGTAAAAATAGATTTTACAAAGATTTAAAGAAAGTACAACAAAAAAATTATAACGATAAATTAGCTTTAATCAACAAAGCATTAGAGTATAAAGATAGTGACGACTTTGATAAGGTAACGCCTATCATGAAAAAAATTCAGGAAGATTGGAAAAAAATTGGTCATGTACCACGTAAGCATTCTGATCAGCTTTGGAAAGATTTTAAAGATGCTTGTAATTATTATTTTGATCGTTTGCACACCGCAAAAAATATAGAAAATAAAGAAGAAGAAGATAATTACAATAAGAAAAAAGATTTCTTAGACGAATTAAAATCATTCACTCTTACTGGTGATCATAAAACAGATCTAACAGCTATTAAAGACAAAATTAATACTTGGAAAGCGATCGGACCTGTACCTTCAAACAAAAAATTTATTGAAAATAAATTCAACAAAATATTAGATGTTTTGTTTGATAAGTTAAGCTTAAGTAAAAGAGATTCAGAAGCTATGAAGTTTTCAAATAGATTAGATGAAATTTTAGAAGCTAATGATAAGAAAAAACTAAAACAAGAAGCTTATTTTATCCAACGTAAAATAGAGGAAATCTCAAGTAGTATTTTACAATTAGAAAATAACCTTGCCTACATTTCAAATGCTACAAAAGAAAATCCGTTTGTAAAAGAAGTAAACAAAAGCATTGAAAAGTATAAAGAAGAACAAAAAATATGGGAAGATAAACTTCAGCAAATTAAAGAAGTTAAAATTTAATAAAAAAAAACATCTAAATAAACGAACTGTTCAGAAGAGTTTGATACAGTATCAATTTAAATTAACTACTATAGCAATGAGTTTGATATTGTATCGAACTCATTGTTATAGTAGTTTGATTTTATTTTTACGTTATTTTAACGATAAGTGTATTGTTTTTATTTATCTTTTCAACTCTTCTTTAAAATTGTTTTTTATAACCTTTGCGTATTAAAATAATATCATTACAAAAAATTACAGTTGCTTAAAATCTATTATCTTAGTATTTTAAATTTGAATACTAATTATAATGTATAATAACTTGTTAGACACCCCAATAGAATATTTAAAAGGTGTTGGGCCTCAACGTGGTGATTTATTAAAGAAAGAGTTAGGTATTTTTAAATACAATGATTTACTTCACTTATATCCGAATCGTTATATTGATAAAACACGTTATTACAAAATTACTGAGTTAAACTCTACACTTACAGAGGTACAGATAATTGGAAAAATCATTCATCTTAAAACCGTTGAGCAAAAAAAAGGAAAACGACTTGTTGCTACTTTCTCTGACGGTACTGGACAAATAGAACTAATTTGGTTTCAAGGATTCAAATGGATTCAAGAGAGTTTAAAATTAAATACTCCTTATGTAATTTTCGGAAAATTAAATAGTTTTAATTACAGCTATTCTATGCCTCATCCAGACATAGAATCTTTAGAAGAACATAAGAGCAATTTATCCGTTAGTATGCAAGCTGTATATCCTTCAACAGAAAAGCTAAGTACGAAAATTTCAAATAAAACCATTAATAAACTGATGCGTCAGTTATTACAAGAAACTCATCAACTATTAAACGATTCCTTGCCAGAAGATTTACGTCAACATCTTGGACTTATTCCAATGAAAGAAGCTATGATCGCGATTCATTTCCCGAGGGATACTGACATTTTAAACAAAGCTAGATTTCGTTTAAAATTTGAAGAGCTATTCTATATTCAAATGCAACTTTTAATTAAAAATATTGCAAGAAAAGGCAAAATAAAAGGCTATCCTTTTACCGAAGTTGGAGAATATTTTCATACATTTTACAATCAACACCTTCCCTTTCCTTTGACAAATGCTCAAAAGAGAGTAATAAAAGAAATTAGAAATGATATGGGATCACCAGCACAAATGAATCGCTTATTACAAGGTGATGTTGGTTCAGGAAAAACCATAGTAGCCTTTATGAGTTGTTTACTAGCTCTTGACAATAATTTTCAAGCCTGTATAGTAGCTCCCACCGAAATTTTAGCTAGTCAACATTTTATTGGCATTACAGAATTAGCTACCCCATTAGGAATTAGCGTAAAACTACTAACTGGATCTACAAAAAAAGTCGAAAGAAGAAATATACATGAAGAATTAGAAAACGGAAGTCTAAATATCTTAATTGGCACTCATGCACTTTTTGAAGACAAAGTAATTTTTAAAAATTTAGGTTTAGCCATTATTGATGAACAACATCGATTTGGGGTTGAACAGCGATCAAAATTATGGAAAAAAAACACATTACCGCCACATATTCTGGTAATGACAGCCACTCCTATTCCTAGAACTTTAGCCATGAGTTTATATGGAGATTTAGACATTTCTGTTATTGATGAATTACCTCCTGGCAGAAAACCAATTCAAACTATGCATTTTTTTGAAGGAAAACGATTAGGTGTTTGGCATTTTGTCCGACAAGAAATAACAAAAGGAAGACAAGTTTATATCGTATATCCATTAATTGATGAAAGCGAAACATTGGATTATAAAAACTTAATGGAAGGATATGAAGGAATTTCCAGAGATTTCCCACTTCCAGAATATAGCGTAAGTATTGTACACGGGCAAATGACACCTGCCGAAAAAGACAGAGAAATGGAACGCTTCGCTAAGGGAGAAACTAATATTATGGTAGCTACCACTGTTATAGAAGTTGGCGTTAATGTACCCAATGCTTCAGTAATGATAATAGAAAGTGCAGAACGTTTTGGGTTATCTCAATTACACCAACTAAGAGGCCGTGTAGGTCGAGGCGCTGAACAAAGCTTTTGTATTTTAATGACTGGAGATAAATTGAGTAACGATGCAAAAATTAGAATGGAAACAATGTGTAGAACAAATGATGGTTTTGAAATATCAGAAGTAGATTTACAACTTCGAGGTCCTGGAAATATTATGGGCACACAACAAAGTGGTACTTTACCCTTAAAAATAGCAGATATTGTACAAGATCAAGAAATTTTACACTATGCCCGTCATCAAGCAATTGATCTACTAAAAAAAGATCCTAACTTGGAACAAACTAAACATCTAAAAATAAAAGAAAAATTGCATCGATTAAGTCAAAACAACGGTATTTGGAATTACATTAGTTGAGAACTACGCTAATTTTAATACGAGTTGATCTCATTTTAAAAATATTCTAAAATAAAATATAATCACCAGTAAATTATTTAAAAATTCACTTACATTCATTCAGTCATAATTTAAAAAAAATTATTTTTAACTAGTTTTTTTTTGTTAAATTTAAAATACTTTTTTAAATCCAGAAAATTATGGAAGAACATGAATATAGTAACGGAGAAATTACAATAATTTGGAAACCTAAATTATGTCAACATGCTAAAGTATGTGTAAAGACATTGCCAGAAGTATATAGTCCATCTGAAAGGCCTTGGATACATCCTAAAAATGCTACAAGCGCAGAGTTGGTTGATCAAGTATCAAAATGTCCATCGGGAGCTTTGACGATAAAAAAGGAGATTACGCTAGCTCAAGAAGATAATGGAAAAAAGGGAAGATTTATTATTTATGAGGATAATAAATTTGCTGGAGAAATGACTTATGTTTGGAATAATTCTATAATGATTATTGATCATACAGGTGTAGAAAGTGAATTTGAAGGAAAAGGATATGGGAAAAAATTATTTACTAAAGCAGTAGAGTATGCTAGAAGCAATAATATAAAAATATTACCTCTTTGTCCTTTTGCAAATAGAATGTTCAATATTAATAAAGAACTAGCAGATATAAGAGCTTAATTATTTTAAAAAACCAGTGTGAAAATTAGTGAACTTTCACACTGGTTTTTTTACGAAATGATAAGATGATGAAATTACTCCTTATTACCTATTTTTGTCTGTATATATATTCTTGATAATTGAAGTAAAAATTATTATTATTACTGTTTTAATGATTTCATCAAGAAAACCATAATCGACATTATGTAATGCTGAGCTACTTGGACCAAATACTAGACCAACCAAAAATTTTCTGTATTTAATAATAATTATTAATTGGTGTTGTAATTACTCAATACAGATCATTCTTTAAAACCAAATAAATTTTTCTCTTTAATCATTTGTGCAATACCTTGAGGCAATTTATTTTCCCAGCCATTTTCATTTGCTTGAAGCGATTTCAACACTTCCCTTGATGAGATTTCCAAACCATTTAATTCGTAATTTTTGATATCAATAATTTGATTATTCTTCTTAAAAAATTTATATAACTCCTTAATATGTAAATCCACCTTAAGGTTAGTAGAATCAATAATATCTCCCTCCTTATTTTTCATTGGATACAAATATATTTTCATTTGATTCCTAAAAAGCTTACCTAAAGCCTCTAAAATTCCGCCTGTTAAATTAGCATAGTATTTTTCTTCAAAAATATTTAACAAACTACTTACTCCCATAGAAAGAGCTATTTTACCAGTTGTGTATTTAGAAAAATAAGCGGTTAACTTATAATATTCTTGAAAGTTAGAAATCATCACTGTTTGGCCTAGAGAACACAGTAAATCTGCACGTTGTAAAAAATCTGTCTCATCTAAATCACCTTCCATTAATAGATTAGATAAAGTAATTTCAAAAATTACAATAGTATCTTCTTTTACAAGATTGTTATCTGCAATAAAAGATTCTATAGAATTCTTATACATAGCCATATTTACCAGTGTTACTGGACGAAAGCTTCCTCTTAAGGCTAGAATATTTTTTCTGTATAATTCATTAGCAGCTAGTTTGCTTTCCGCGTTTGGACCAAACATAATTGCTTCTGTCATTCCATTTTTTACTAAAAATAAATTCATCAAACGATTATCTGTTTTTTCAAACAAATGTCCTGAAAAACTAATCAAGTCTATTTCAATTTGATCACGATCGATATGATCGTACAAACAGTGAATTAATTTCTTAGGATCATGATGCTGGTAATAAGCACCATAGATTAAATTTACACCTAAAACTCCAAGTGTTTCTTGTTGTAATTTAGCATCCGTTTCTTTAAACTGAATATGTAAGATAATTTTACTGTATGCCTCGTTAGGAGAAGTTTGAAACTTTATACCCACCCATCCGTGGCCTTTATTCTTTTTAGCATAATCAATTGTTGCAACAGTATTCGCATAACTAAAAAAAGCCTTTGTCGGATTATTTTCTCTTGTAATTCTGTCTTCTACTTTTTTAATTTCATAATCAAGCATTTTAGACAATCGGCTTTCTGTTACATATCTTCCATCAATTTCTGTCCCATAAATAGCGTCACTAAACGATTTATCATAAGCAGACATCGCTTTAGCAATTGTTCTAGAAGCGCCACCAGCTCTAAAAAAGTGTCGCACTGTTTCTTGTCCTGCACCAATTTCTGCAAATGTTCCATAAATATTATTATTCATATTTATTCGAAGCGCCTTGTCTGAAATTGCAGGTTGATGCTCTATAAACCTATCTCCACTAAGGATTAAATCATCCAAAAAATTTCCCATTATTTAGCTTTTGAAACAAAGTAACAAATTCTATGCTACAAAAAAAAAGATAAACCGTACTTTTGTATAAAAAGTAAGTGTTTTGAAAGTACGTTTCTTAGGAACGGGAACTTCTCAAGGAGTACCCATAATTGCAATTGATCATCCTGTAGGAAATAGCACCGATTTTCGAGATCATAGATTGAGAACTTCTGCCTTAATTACTTGGGATGATGTTACATTATTAATAGACTGTGGTCCAGATTTTAGACAACAAATGCTTCAGGCATCTTGTAAGAAAATTGATGCTATTTTATTTACTCATGAGCATGCTGATCACATAGCAGGACTAGACGAAATTCGTCCATTAACCTTATTGCATGGACCAATGCCATTATATGCATCTAGCAGAGTAATGACAGCATTGCAAAAGCGATATGAATACATTTTCACTAAAGAAAACAGATACCCAGGAGCACCAAGTGTTATTGAAAACATTATTGCACCAAATAAAAGTTTTTATATTAAAAACAAAAAGATTGAACCTATTGATATTTTACATGGTGATTTACCTATTCTCGGCTTTAAATTGGATGATTTAGTATATATTACCGATGCTAAACAGGTAGAAGATATCGAGATAGAAAAAATAAAAGGATGCAAGGTTTTAATAGTAAATACTTTGAGAATAAAAGAACATCCAACTCATTTTAATTTAGAAGAAACACTTGCATTTATAGACAAAGTACATCCAGAAACTGCATATTTAATTCATATCTCACAAGATTTAGGATTTCATAAAGAAGTGGAAAAAAATCTACCAAAAAACGTATATTTGGCGTACGACCAACTAGAAATAAACATTTAATTAATCATGAAACACAAAGTCTTTTTTTACCTATTTCTCTTTTGTATTTTAGTTATTACAATTTTATATAGTACTAATAAAGGTATGATGCAAAGGGAAGAAAAGAGAATAGAAATTGCTCATAAACGAATAGACATTATTCGAGATTCTTTGCGGTTATTAAAACAAGATTTGAATAACGCAGCCTACTTTACTTTGGGATATAATGATGATGCACAAGAGTATTTTAATTTTCAAACAATTGATGCTGATATTGCCAAAATAAGAGAGGAAATATTAGCACTAAACCATATAGAAACTGGAAACCCACTAGTTCCATATGGAGTAATTAATGGTCACAAGTGTATTATAAATAAAATAGAGTTTCTTAACCATCGCTGGATTATTGCAGATTTTTATGCGGGTGAAATGCATGGAGAAGTCTTGATTAAATATTTTTATAATCCTGATCAACCAACAAATTTAACAACCGTAGAAACTGTTTTATATACAAAATAAAGAAGCTATGCGAAACAAAGGATTATTAGCAATTTTATTAGCATTATTGTTAACCTCTTGCGATTTTATTTTGAAAGATAAAAAAGATTTACCTCAAGATAAAACCGAATTTATTACAAATGGTGGCAAAGAAGTTATTGGTGATACTGATAAGAATGGTTGTACTACTTCTGCAGGCTATAAATGGAGTTCATTACGTAAAGATTGTATTCGAGTTTTTGAAGAAGGATTTAGATTAAATCCAATTGAAGATCAAGTTGGATCTTTTGAAAATGAACTAGAAGATAATGATGTAAGTTGTTTTGTCATCTTTTCTCAAGACAGAAAACAAGCAGAAGTATTTTTACCTTTAGCTAAAGAAAGTATTATTTTAAATAGCGATACTAGCAATAAAATATATACGAATAAAAACTGGAAATTACAAAAAGAAAACTTACTTCTGAGTTACCAACAAGAACCAAAATTTTCTGCCGCTAAAACTATCGAAATGGAAATGATTATACCTAAAAATCAAACCATAGAAGATATTCAAGAAGATAATGAATAGTATTTACAAATAATAAAAAACGCGAAAGTACAATTCTTTCGCGTTTTTTTATTATTACAGTTAAAGCTTAAAATAAAGTAAAATTTAAAATACTTACTAATTTATGTATAATGACTAATGTGGAATAACAATTCATTACAAATAAAATTTAGCCCAATTTGTTTATAGATCTTACCAATAAAAAAAAGTCCTGTTTTTACAACAGGACCTTTAAATATATTAAGTAAGAATAATCTGATTCGACAAACGTTTATTATTTAACTTGATTAACGATAGCTGCGAAAGCTTCAGGGTGATTAGCTGCTAAATCTGCAAGAACTTTACGGTTCAATTCGATATTGTTAGCTTTTAATTTACCCATAAATTGAGAATAGCTCATCCCGTGTAATCTAGCTCCAGCGTTGATACGCATGATCCATAATGAACGGAAGTTTCTTTTCTTTTGTTTTCTATCACGGTAAGCATAAAGCATTGCTTTTTCTACCGCATTTTTAGCTACTGTCCAAACGTTTTTACGTCTTCCAAAGTAACCTTTGGCTTGCTTCAAAATTCTTTTTCTTCTTGCTCTTGAAGCTACTGAGTTTACTGATCTTGCCATTTCTATACAAGTTTATTTTGTAGTGGGCGACTTTTTCAAGTTCTTCTAATAATTGCTTAAGCACCACTCCAGGGTTATTAAATAATTTTAACCGAATCTAAACGGTTTTAAACCAAATTAGATTAATCTTAATTGATCTTTAATGCTTGGCATATCTGATTTATGTACTAAAGCAGAGTGCGTTAAAGCTAGTTTACGCTTTTTAGATTTTTTAGTCAAAATGTGACTTTTGAAAGCGTGTTTTCTTTTAATTTTTCCAGAGCCAGTAACTTTAAAACGTTTCTTAGCACTAGATTTAGTTTTCATTTTAGGCATTTTCTTCCTAGGTATTAATGATTATCTTACTTAATGGTATATTCTTTACTTTGATTTCTTTTTAGGAGCAATAAACATAATCATACGTTTTCCTTCAAGTACAGGCATAGATTCTACTTTCCCGAACTCTTCAAGATCTTGCGCTAATCTCAACAACAAAATTTGTCCTTGATCTTTATAGATGATAGAACGTCCTTTAAAAAATACAAATGCTTTTAACTTAGAACCTTCTTTTAAGAATTTCTCAGCATTTTTTCTTTTAAACTCATAGTCATGCTCATCAGTTTGAGGACCAAAACGAATCTCCTTTACAGTGATTTGAGTTGAATTAGCCTTTAACATTTTCTCGCGTTTCTTTTGCTCGTAAAGGAATTTTTTGTAATCAATTACTTTACAAACGGGCGGTTCTGCATTTGGAGAAATCTCCACTAAATCCAATTCCAACTCTTCTGCAATACGTAACGCGTCTGCAAGTTTATATACACCCGTTTCGACATTGTCTCCAACAAGTCGAACTTCAGGAACACGGATTGCGTTGTTAATCTTGTGCAAATCCTTCTTCTCTTCGCGAGGTTTGTAACCTCCTCTTTGTCTTACTGCTATGGCTTTTAAAATTTTAATGCTTGCTTCATTCAAGCGTTATACATCTATTATTTCTATTCTCCGAATTGTTTTACTGATAATGCTACTTCTTTTTGTATCAATTCAATAAACTCTTCTATTTTCATTGTCTGATTAGATTTACCTGAATCACCGTGCTTACGTACAGAGATGGTACCGTTTTTTTCTTCTTCCTCTCCAACAATCAGCATGTAAGGAAATTTTTGTACTTCAGCTTCACGAATCTTTTTACCAATCGTTTCATTTCTATTGTCTACGATCGCGCGAATTTCGCTATTTTCTAGCAAATCTAAAACTTTTTTCGCATATTTTTCATACTTCTCACTCAAAGACAAGATAATAGCTTGTTCTGGCATTAACCAAAGTGGGAAATTTCCGCCTGTATGCTCTAACAAAATAGCAATAAAACGCTCCATCGAACCAAAAGGTGCACGGTGGATCATTACTGGTCTGTGTAATTCATTGTCGGAACCTTTATAGGTTAACTCAAAACGCTCCGGTAAATTGTAATCTACCTGAATAGTTCCTAACTGCCAACTTCTACCTAAAGCATCCTTAACCATAAAGTCTAACTTAGGTCCGTAGAAAGCTGCTTCACCGCTCTCAATTATGTAGTTTAACCCTTTGTCTTTTGCAGCATTAATAATTGCTTGTTCTGCTTTTTCCCAGTTTTCAACTGATCCGATATATTTTTCTGGATTCGATAAATCTCTAACTGACACTTGCGCTGTAAAGTTTTCAAATCCTAATGAACCAAAAACATACAATACTAAATCAATTACTTTTTTAAACTCTTCGTCTAATTGATCTGGTGTACAGAAAATATGTGCGTCATCTTGAGTAAATCCTCTTACACGAGTTAATCCATGTAATTCTCCTGATTGCTCATATCTATAAACTGTTCCAAATTCTGCATAACGCTTTGGAAGATCTTTATATGACCAAGGTCTTGCGTTATAGATTTCACAGTGATGAGGACAGTTCATTGGTTTTAACAAAAACTCCTCTCCTTCTACTGGTGTATGAATTGGCTGAAAACTATCTGCACCATATTTTGCATAGTGACCAGATGTTACATACAGTTCTTTTTGCCCAATATGTGGAGTTACCACTTGCTCATATCCTGCTTTTTTCTGTGCTTTCTTTAAGAATTGCTCCAAACGCTCACGTAAAGCTGCTCCTTTTGGCAACCACAATGGTAAACCTTGACCTACTTTTTGAGAAAAAGTAAACAATTCTAATTCTTTACCTAATTTACGGTGATCGCGTTTTTTCGCTTCCTCTAATAAAGCTAAATATTCAGTTAGATCTTTTTGTTTTGGAAAAGAAATACCATAAACACGCGTTAATTGCTTGTTCTTTTCATCACCTCTCCAATACGCTCCTGCAACAGATAAAATCTTAAATGCTTTTATAATTCCTGTATTAGGAATATGTCCACCACGACATAAATCGGTAAATGTATCATGATCACAGAAAGTAATTGTTCCATCTTCTAAGTTTTCTATCAATTCAACTTTATATGGATTTCCTTCTGCTTTGTACATTGCTAAAGCATCTGCTTTAGACGCTGATCGCATTTTAAATTCATGCTTTCCTCTAGCAATTTCTAATACTTTATCTTCAACACGTTTAAAATCTGCGTCTGTAATCTTGTGATCCATAAAATCAACATCGTAATAAAAACCATTCTCTATAGCTGGACCGATTGTTAATTTTATTCCAGGAAATAACTCTAATAATGCTTGTGCCATTACGTGAGATGTTGAGTGCCAAAATGCTTTTTTCCCTTCAATATCATTCCAAGAATATAAAACTAAACTACCATCGGTGGTTAATTCAGTTGTGGTTTCGATGGTGGTACCATTGAAGTTTGCAGAAATAATATTTCTCGCTAATCCTTCACTTATACTTTTTGCAACATCGAAAGGAGTTACCCCTGAGGCAAACTCTTTCACTGAACCGTCTGGCAATGTAATTTTTATCATAATTCTTTTAAAATAATAAGGAGCAAATATACTGTTTTTATCACACAATAACAATAGATTTAGTGCATTCGTTAACACAAGTAAATAAATTAACTAAATGATAAATTCTCGTTTATTTTATGATTTCCATTTTTTTATTTAACCTATATTAATCAAAAATCATTCCTTTGTTTCCTTTATCACCAAAAAATAATTACAATTTTAAATATTTTTTATCAGCCCTATTTTCAACAAACAACTATTCTCTTAGCTTTCACAACAATTATTCAACAAAAATTGTAATTTCGCAGGGTATTTAACACAACACACACACTATTATGTACAAGAGTATTCTTAAACCTTTTTTCTTTTCTTTAGACCCAGAGAAAGCACATCATTTCACTTTCAATTCATTAAAATTCATTAATAAAATTCCTGGCGTTTCATCATTGATCCGTTCAAATTTCCAAATTAATGATACTAGATTAGAACGCGAAGTTTTTGGTTTGAAATTTAAAAATCCTGTTGGATTAGCTGCTGGATTAGATAAAGATGCTAAACTATATAGTGAATTAGAAAACTTTGGATTTGGATTTATTGAAATTGGAACAATTACTCCAAAAGCACAGGAAGGTAATCCTAAAAAACGTTTATTTCGATTAGTTGAAGATAATGCTTTAATTAACCGTATGGGATTTAATAACGGAGGAATTGAACAAGCTATTAAACGCCTAAAGAAAAACAAAGGCACATTGATTGGTGGAAATATAGGTAAGAATAAAACAACACCAAACGAAGAAGCTACTAATGATTATGTAATTTGTTTTGAAGCTTTGTTTCCTTATGTTGATTATTTTGTAGTAAACGTGAGTTCACCAAACACACCCAATTTAAGAGCCTTACAAGATAAAGAACCACTAACAGCTCTACTAAATACTTTACAAGAAAAAAATAGTGAAAAGCCTAAAAGCAAACCAATTCTTTTAAAAATTGCTCCAGACTTAACAGATAGCCAATTAATTGATATTATAGATATTGTAAAAAACACTAAAATCGCAGGTGTTATTGCTACGAATACAACCATTAGTCGAGAAGGATTACATTCTAACCTTAAAAATGAAACTGGAGGTTTAAGTGGCAAACCGTTAACTAAACGAAGTACAGAAGTAATTCGATTTTTAGCAGATAATAGTAATAGAACTTTTCCAATTATTGGAGTAGGTGGAATTCACACCCCAGAAGATGCGCTTGAAAAATTAGAAGCAGGAGCTAGTTTAATTCAGCTATACACTGGATTTATCTACGAAGGTCCAGCACTAATTAGAGCTATTAATAAAGCTATTTTAAAACAATAAAAATAACTACTGTAGCCACAAAAAAAATTATGCTAGTTTTATAATACCTTTGGAAAAACAGTTTTAATAAAAAAACTAGTAGTTTAATTAATACTCTTGTGTTTGATTACTATTGTATAACGCAACAAACACAAAAACGTTTCTACTATATATTTAATTAACAAACAAGATTTGATTATGCCTGAAGTAACCTCCGATAGTAAATTAAGAACTCAAGAAACAATAATAAAAATATTACATATTATTTCTGCTTTCATGTTGGTTGTTTTAGGAGTAAGTATTTCGATAGACACTTTCAATAACCTTTCTTATCTAACGGGAAATATTTATATAAAAATCCAGTTTTGGATTTGCATATATTTTCTTTTTAGTCTATTAATTGAATTTTTGATATCGAAAAAGAAATTAAAATTCTTACGGAATAATGTACTTTTTATTTTTATATCAATTCCGTATCTAACTATTTTTAATTATTTAAATATTGATTTTTCTGCGGAAGTAAAATATTTTTTCAGGTTTATTCCTCTTATTAGAGGAGGATATGCGCTTGGAGCATTAATTATCATGTTTAGTAGAAAGAAAGTATCTGGATTATTTTTCTCTTATATTTTAATTCTAACTTTCTTAATCTACTTTTATAGTCTAATTTTTTATGTTTTTGAACATAACATTAACCCTGGAGTACATTCTTATTTTGATGCACTTTGGTGGGCTGCCATGGGAGCTACAACTGCTAGTTCAGATATAATTGCTGTAACCCCCGTAGGTAAAATACTATCTGTTGTAACAGCTATTTCTGGACTTACTATGTTTCCATTTTTTACTGTTTATATCACTTCACTTGTACAGAGGAAAACAATTTTCCAAGAAAATAAAGATGAATAATTATTCTTTATACATTTAATGAAATTTAAAATTAATAAACAGTTATGAAATTAATATTTGCTTCTAATAACAAGAATAAGATTAAAGAAATTAAAAATCAATTACCTCATGGCATTGAAATTCTCAGTTTAGAAGATATTGGTTGCAATGTAGATATTCCAGAAACGGCTAAAACTATTGAAGGAAATGCTTTACTAAAAGCTGATTATATAAAAAGACATTATGGCTTTGATTGTTTTGCTGATGATTCAGGTTTAGAAGTCAATGCTTTAAATGGCGCTCCTGGAGTATATTCTGCAAGATATGCAGGTGAAGAAAAAAATGATACTGCCAACAATGCTAAACTATTACAAGAACTAAAAGATTGTAATAATAGAAAAGCAAACTTTAAAACTGTAATTGCCTTACATTATAAAGGAATACAACATATGTTTACTGGAATTATTGAGGGAGAAATACTTGAAAAACCTCAAGGAGATAAAGGTTTTGGATACGATCCGCTCTTTAAAGCTAATGGTATTACAAAATCATTTGCAGAAATGAGCTTGGAAGAGAAAAATGCTATAAGTCATCGAGGAAAAGCTGTTAAGCAATTAGTAGACTTTCTTTTATCAGTGCAAGAATAAATCAAAAAAGCTTCTTTATATAATAAAGAAGCTTTTTTATATTTTTTAGCTAGAAACTACTTTTAATCCAATTATTGAACCAATTAATGTGGCAATAAAAAACATTCGCCAAAAAGTAGCTGGATCTTTAAAAACCATAATTCCTAAAATTACTGTTCCAACTGCACCTATTCCTGTCCATACCGTATAAGCAGTACCTAAAGGCAATGTTTGAGTTGCTTTAATTAATAATCCCATACTTACAAAAAGCGATATAACAAAACCAACATACCAACCTATTGCTTCAGAGCCAACTGATTCTTTTGCTTTTCCCAAACAAAAAGTAAATCCTACCTCAAATAATCCTCCGATAATTAATAAAATCCAGTTCATCTAATAAAAAATTGTAGTGCAAATATCTGACTATTTTTTATGTAATTCTCTATTTTTTTACTAAATCAGTTTTTCATACTAAATTATCAAACTAAAGAATAAAAAAATAAACTTCAAAACATTAATTAAAATAAACTACTTTGTCCGTCTTCATCTATTTTAATATCTGGTAAATCTCCTAAATCTATTATTTTAGTTTGCTCCTCCTCTTCTTCCTCTTCTTCATAAGGTAAAGATTCTAAATGATTTACCTGTTTAATTTTATCAGCTGTTAATTGATTTCCCAGCGCTTTTATTCCCTTTACAGAAATAAATTGGTCTAATTCTATAATTTGATTTTCCTTTTGAATGCCTTTTACTTTTGAGAAAACAACTTCTACAACTGGGCGATAATCAGTTGATATTAATTCTAATTTAGAATTGGAATGTTCAGTAATAAAAACCTCCTCTTTATTTTCATTATCAACTAAGAAACGCTTTATATAATATCTTGATTTTTCTCCATCATAATAAATAGCAGATATTGGTTTGCTAGGTATCCATTTTTCTAACACAATCATATCCTCATCAAAATGCGTTGTCAATTCAGGAACAAGCGTTTTTAGCTTTCCCGCCTGCGTAATAACAAGCAAGCGATCTTCTGGTTTAAATTCACCTAATAAATCACCACGGCCTTCTACATTTAATCTTCTTACCGTTTCGTCGAACCAAATTTTTCTTGGACGTAAAGTCGAAATTCCTTTCTCTTTTAATTCAATCTTTTTAATAGCATATTTTGTAACAAGATTTCCTTTAGCAATTCGTCCCTTAATCAACAATTCAGCAAAGTCCAAATCAAACTTAAGTTTTTTAACATTGCTTAATTGTCGAAGTAAAATAGTAACAACTTCTGCTTCTCCATTAGGATTAGCAGAGAAATATAATATCTGCGATCCAGGTTTCCCTTGTGTAAGATCATAAACTTTATCACGAGTAATACTCATTACATTAAAACGCTTAACGTAAGTAGGTCCTGATTTTCCGTCCCTATAGATTAAATTATAAATGGTGCGTTTATCGTTTTTAGCAAACACTGCAATATGAATAATATCTTTACCTACAAAACGCTTTTCTTCTACTTTAGAAATCACCATCGATCCATCACGTAAAAAAACAATAATATCATCAATGTCTGAACAATCACAAACATATTCGTCTTTTCTCAATCCAGTTCCAAAAAAGCCTTCTTGTCGATTTACATACAGTTTAGTATTTCTTAGTACCACTTTTGTTGCTTCAATTGTGTCAAAACTGCGCAGTTCAGTCTTACGATCTTTGCCTTTTCCATATTTCTCCTTTAACGTAGTGAAATACTTAATAGCAAAATCGACTAAATTAGCAAGGTTAAATTTCACTTGTTCAATATCTCCTTCTAGCGCTTCAATTTGTTGATTTGCTTTATCGATGTCGAAACGAGAAATACGCTTAATTCTAATTTCTGTAAGCTTTACAATATCTTCTTGTGTTACCGCTCGTTTTAAATGCGTTACAAATGGCTTTAATCCTTCATCAATTGATTGAATTACTCCCTCCCAAGTTTCTTCCTCCTCAATTGCTCGATAGATTCTATTTTCAATAAAAATAAGCTCTAACGACAAGAAATGCCATTTTTGTTCTAATTCTTCTAATTCAATTTCCAATTCACTTTTTAGCAAATCAACTGTTTGATGAGTAGAACGAGTCAACATTTCAGACACTCCAATAAACAATGGTCTATTGTCTTGAATAATGCATCCTAATGGTGCAATTGATGTTTCACATGCTGTAAAAGCATACAAGGCATCAATTGTTTTATCTGGAGAAGTTCCAGCTGGTAAGTGAATTAATATTTCAACATTTGCAGCTGTGTTATCTTCAATTTTTCTAATTTTTAATTTTCCTTTTTCATTTGCCTTTAAAATGCTATCTATTAATGAAGTAGTATTTGTAGAAAAAGGTATTTGGTTAATTACCAAAGTATTTTTATCTAATTGCGAAATACGAGCACGCACACGTACACGTCCACCTCTCATCCCATCATTATAAGCAGAAACATCAGCAATACCTTCTGTTGGAAAATCTGGATAAATTTTAAAAGGTTTCCCTTTTAAAATTTTAATAGAAGCATCTATTAATTCATTAAAGTTATGTGGCAATACTTTTGTAGATAATCCAACTGCAATTCCTTCTGCTCCTTGTGCTAATAGCAATGGAAATTTTACGGGTAAATTAATTGGTTCATTACGACGACCATCATAAGATAATTGCCATTGCGTAATCTTTGGAGAATACAAAACTTCTAATGCAAATTTACTCAAACGTGCTTCAATATATCTAGAAGCTGCGGCGCCATCTCCTGTAAGAATATTTCCCCAGTTTCCTTGCATATCTATCAACAAGTCCTTTTGCCCAAGTTGCACCATGGCATCGCCAATACTAGCATCGCCATGTGGATGATATTGCATAGTATGACCAACGATATTAGCTACTTTATTATAACGACCATCATCCAATTCTTTCATTGAATGCATAATGCGTCGTTGAACTGGTTTAAAACCATCTTCTATAGCAGGTACTGCACGTTCTAGAATAACATAAGAAGCATAATCTAAAAACCAATCTTTGTACATTCCAGTTACCTTAGTAATGGTTTCTGTTTCTTCTTCTTGTAAATTAGTAAAATCTTCTACAAACTCATTCTGTTCTGAATAGTTTGCTGAAAGATCTTGTTCAAAATTATCTTCGTTCATCATACCTTTTATTCTTCTACAACATCAAGTTCAACCTTCAAATTATCAATAATAAACTCTTGTCTATCTGGCGTATTTTTCCCCATATAGAATTCAAGCATTTTTTCTATTGACATTGATTTATCTAACATTACAGGGTCTAAACGAATATCTTCGCCAATGAAATACTGAAATTCGTTAGGAGAAATTTCTCCCAAACCTTTAAATCGAGTAATCTCTGGTTTTGGCTTTAGTTTTTCAATAGCTGCAATTCTCTCTTCGTTACTGTAACAATAGATTGTTTCTTTCTTATTTCTAACTCTAAACAAAGGTGTTTGTAAAATATACAAATGTCCTTCTTTTATTAATTCTGGAAAAAATTGTAAAAAGAATGTGATCAATAATAAGCGAATATGCATACCATCCACATCGGCATCCGTAGCAATAACAATATTATTATATCTTAAATTCTCAAAGTCCTCCTCAATATCTAATGCAGCTTGCAACAGGTTAAACTCTTCGTTTTCATACACAATTTTTTTTGTCATGCCGTAAGAGTTTAAGGGCTTACCACGCAAACTAAAAACTGCTTGCGTATTTACATCTCTTGATTTGGTAATAGAACCAGAAGCTGAATCTCCTTCGGTAATAAAAAGCGTACTTTCTAAATATCTTGGATTTTTAATATCGGTCAAATGCACACGACAATCTCTCAATTTACGATTGTGTAAACTTGCTTTTTTGGCACGTTCTTTAGCAATTTTTCGGATACCTGACAACTCCTTACGCTCGCGTTCTGCTTGAAGAATTTTTTTAAGCAAAGCCTCAGCGATATCAGGGTTTTTATGTAAATAATTATCTAACTGAGTTTTTACAAAATCGTTTACAAATGTACGCACTGTTGGCATATCAGGCCCCATATCTGTTGACCCTAATTTTGTTTTGGTTTGCGATTCAAAAACAGGTTCTTCTACCTTTACAGAAATTGCTGCAACAATAGATTTTCGAATATCTGAAGCTTCAAAGTTTTTGTTGTAAAACTCTTTTAAAGTACGAACTAAAGCTTCTCTAAATGCTGCTAAATGCGTACCTCCTTGTGTTGTATTTTGTCCGTTTACAAAAGAATAATATTCTTCTGAATATTGAGTTTTACTATGCGTTATAGCTACTTCAATATCGTCGCCTGTTAAATGAATGATAGGATAGATTTGATCTTGAAAATCAATATTTTCATTCAACAAATCTTGTAGTCCGTTTTCAGAATAAAATTTTTCACCATTAAAAATAATCGTCAAACCTTTATTTAGATAACAGTAGTTTTTGAGCATTCGCTCAATATATTCTTTTCGGTATTTATAATTCTTAAAAATTCCTTCATCAGCAATAAATGATACTTTGGTTCCTTTTCGTTTTGAAGTTTCTACAACTTCCTCTTCCTGAACTAAGCTTCCCGCAGAAAATTCTGCCGATTTTAACTGATTATCTCTAACTGATTCTACTCTAAAATAGTTAGACAACGCATTTACTGCTTTTGTACCAACTCCGTTTAAACCAACTGATTTTTTAAATGCCTTTGAATCATACTTTCCTCCAGTATTCATTTTAGACACAACATCTACTACTTTTCCTAGAGGAATACCACGACCAAAATCGCGTACGGTTACCATTTTATCTTTTAAAGTAACTTCAATAGTTTTTCCTGCTCCCATTACGAACTCATCAATACTATTGTCAATCACTTCTTTTATAAGAATATATATACCATCGTCAGGAGAAGATCCATCTCCTAATTTACCGATATACATACCTGGACGCATACGTATATGCTCCTTCCAATCTAAAGAACGAATATTGTCTTCAGTATATTGACTTTGATTTTGCATAGAAACTAATGGAATTTGTGCTAAAATACTACTATTTGATTGAATATAAAAATTTGAAAACACCGATAATCGCTACTTTTTGTAGCAAAATATAGCGACTTACCCCTCCTTTTTAATAACGTTTTTTTCTATTTCTAACGAAAACTCTCCAGGTTTTATTTTTTGACCAAAAAGCATTGCGTAATTTTTAGTAAATTCTGCTCCAAAATATAAAATCATTGCAGAGTAATAGACCCACATTAGCATTACAATAATAGAACCTGCAGCACCATATAATGAACTTGTTGCCGTTGTACTTAAGTAAACTCCTATACCAAACTTCCCTAACATAAATAATATTGAAGTAAAGGAAGCGCCAACAAAAGCATCTTTTAAACGAATTATTCCGTTGGGTAATGTTTTAAATATCATGGTAAAAAGCACTGTAATAATGGTAAAAACAATAATATTATTTAATAAAAGTACTAGATAAACTGTTGTTTCGTCAAATAAAGATGCTAAATAATCATAAAGAATACTAGCCATAGAATTTATTAATAAGCTCACTAATAATAAAAAGCCAACTGATGCAATCATAGCAAATGAAAGCAAGCGATTTTTAATCAACCGAACAATTCCTTTATCTGGCCGAGCTACAAAACCCCAAATATAATTGATCGAACTTTGTATTTCAGCAAAAACTCCAGAAGCACTAAACAGTAAAAAACCTACTCCTATTATAGTTGGTAATACTCCAGATCGATTTATTTCAACGTTATTCATAATTTCCTCTACCTCTCCTGCCGTATTTGGACCAACCAAATCTGCTACTTGTTGGTAAAAAAAAGCAGCTACATCTTTTTCTTCTAAAAAAAATCCAGAAGCAGAAATAATTAAAATAACTAACGGTGGAAGTGCAAAAATAGTATAATATGACAAGGCTGCACTAAACTTCATTGCGTTATCATCTACAAAATCAAACACCGATTTTTTAAATAATTCTCCGATTTTTTTTATTGGTAATTTTATCGCCATTTTTTTCAGCTAGTTTATAATTAAATATACAAAAAAAGAGAAACTAATAAAGCTTCTCTTTTTTTGTATATTTATTGGATAAAATTATACATTAAAACGGAAATGCATTACATCACCATCTTTTACAATATATTCTTTGCCTTCTACTCTTAGCTTTCCTGCTTCTTTAACCTTCGCTTCTGAACCGTAATTTGAAAAATCCTCAAAAGCAATTACTTCTGCTCGAATAAAACCTTTTTCAAAATCAGTATGAATTACTCCTGCTGCTTTTGGTGCAGTATCTCCTACCTTAATAGTCCAAGCACGCACTTCTTTAACTCCAGCGGTAAAGTACGTTTGTAAATTCAATAATTTATATGCTGCACGAATCAATACTGATGATCCAGGTTCTGTTAGTCCCATATCTTCTAGGAAAACTTGACGCTCTTCATAACTTTCTAATTCTGTAATATCAGCTTCAGCTCCAACAGAAAGAATAATCACTTCAGCATTCTCATCCTTAACTAATTCTTTTACCTGATCTACATATTTATTTCCGTTTACAGCAGAAGCCTCGTCAACGTTACACACATACAAAACTGGCTTTGCAGTAATTAACTGAAAATCTTCAAATAACTCCTCTTCATCATTATTTTCAAGAACAACCGTACGCGCTGATTTCCCTTCTAATAAAGTAGTACGAATTCTCTCTAATAGAGCAGCTTCCACTTGCGCTTCTTTATTTCCAGTTTTTGCAGCTTTCTTTACTTTTTCTAAACGTTTTTCAACTGTTTCTAAATCTTTCAACTGTAATTCAATATCAATTGTTTCTTTATCGCGAATCGGATTTACATTTCCATCTACGTGAACAATATTATCGTTATCAAAACAACGCAATACATGAATAATTGCATTACATTCTCTAATATTTCCTAAGAATTGATTTCCTAATCCTTCTCCTTTACTAGCTCCTTTTACTAAACCTGCAATATCTACAATATCTACAGTTGCCATTTGTACGCGCTCTGGTTTTACCAATTCTTCTAATCTATTAATTCTTGGATCTGGAACGTTTACCACTCCAATATTAGGTTCGATAGTACAGAATGGAAAGTTTGCACTTTGCGCTTTTGCATTCGATAAACAGTTGAATAAAGTTGATTTTCCAACATTTGGTAATCCTACAATACCTGCTTTCATATATTTTATTAATTATTATCTACATTATACAATGGTCGCAAAGGTATTCTTTTTTTTACAGAAATACTTACACAAAAAGAAGATTAAGAAAAGTAATAAAGATACACATAAACTCAATTAGATTGAGCTATAAAAAACAAAAAAAGCCTCCTGAAATTCAGAAGGCTTTTGAAAATTGTGGGGAGAGCAGGATTCGAACCTGCGAAGGTTTCCCAACGGATTTACAGTCCGTCCTCGTTGGCCGCTTGAG
>CANQRD010000016.1 GCA_947626185.1 uncultured Flavobacterium sp. | reverse complement strand
ATTGATTGTTATTGTTATTTAGTTTAAATATTTATTATATTTAACTTCTAAACACTATTATTATGAGTACAAATACAATCAATCCTAATTTTGATCAGCATAAAGTAAAGCCAAAAGCTCCGAAAATCGAAGAACTGATTAATTCTTGTCAAACAATTATGCTGGCAACTATTAATGAAGATGGTTCACCATTGGTTAGTACCGCACCTTATTCTAGAGTAGGTAATCAATTTCAGATTTTAGTTTCTTATATGGCAAAGCACACCAAGAACTTAAAAGAAAGAAAAAAGGTTTCGTTTATGTTTGTAGAAGATGAAACAGTTTCAAAACAACTTTATGCAAGACATCGCTTAACAATTGAGTCCGAAGCTGAGTTAGTAGAATTAGACAATCCTTTATTTGCTGAGGCCATGGAAGATTTAAAAACTAGACACGGTAAGCTAATAGACGTTTTAGGAAGTTTAAGTGACTTTGTGTTATTTAATTTTAAGCCGATAAGCGGATCTTATGTTAACGGTTTTGGAAGTGCTTATTTTGTTGATGAGAATCTTCAAATTGCAGAACATCGTCATGGTGCTCACGGGGCGCATAATGTTGATAAAGAATAATATTATTTCTTATTAAGAATTTATAGCCTCTACTTTTAAATATGAAGTAAAGGCTTTTTTTCTTAACTAAAATAGTGATTTTGAAATTATAATTTAATGGTTATGTCAAAAGAGCAGGTACATATTCGCTGTTCTCAATGTGGAGAATTTAATGTAAATGAAGAATACTGTGTTTCTTGTGGTTCTCTTTTAAGTATTGTTCAACAAAGAGTAGAAGAGCGAAATAGGATTGAAAAAATACGTATTGAAAAAGCTTTATCAGAAAAACCTTCAAAAACAGAACAGTTTGTTTTAAAAATGATGAAGCATAAGTGGTTGTTAGTGCGTTTGTTTTTTCAACTAATACATATTGTTTGGATCACTGTTATGGCAATTACCATGTTTATTGCTTGGTTAATTGGAATTATACTCGCATGAAAACACTTAAAAATAAATTATTTATTATAGGTGTTGCAATTAGCTCTATTGTCTATATTCTACAGCGTCTGAAAATAAACTTACCTTTATTGATTAATAATTATCTCAATGATATTTTATCAATACCTATTACTTTATTTGTTGTTCTAGCGATTATTCGAAATATAAAAGGTAAAAATTACAAATTGTCTATACCAATTATTTTTGGTGTTGTTGTCTATTATTCCATTTATTTTGAATATTATTTGCCTCAAAATAATGTTAGGTATACTGCTGATTATATCGATATTCTTTGTTATTGTCTAGGTGGATTTCTTTTTTATTTTATTCAGAAGTTTTCTTTATTACCTACCACTAGAAAAGTTAATGAAATTCATGAAAATCCTAGATGAAATGATTGAAATTGGAAGTAATGTAACAAAAAAACAACTACCATTGTTGAAATAAGCATTAAAAAACAGCAAGTGTTGAATAAGTATGGTTTTTCAAATAGAATTAATGTAATTTCGACATTCAAACTAATTTAAGCTAACATTAAAATGAATTTAAAGTTAAAAGTAAACAAAGCTCTAAAAAGTGGTGTATTAGGTTTAGTATTACTAACAAGTGCAGCGGCAGTTGCTCAAGTAAATGACCCTATAATAGAAGCCATTGTAAAAGAGGGAAAAACAAACTCTCAATTAAAAAACTATTCTTTTGAATTATTAGACGTTATTGGTCCTCGTTTAGTAGGAACACCTCAAATGATGCAGGCACACAATTGGGTAAAAGATCAATATACTGCGATGGGATTTGTGGCTAGAAATGAAGAATATGGAACGTGGAAAGCATGGGAACGTGGAATAACACAAATAACAATGATATCTCCGCGTGTAAAATCATTAGAAGGAATGCAGTTGGCTTGGAGTCCATCAACAAAAAAAAATGGAGTAGATGGGGAAGTAGTAATTTTAGTAGATGCAAAATCTAAAGCTGAATTTGACGCTTGGTTGCCTTCAGTAAAAGGAAAATTTGTAATGATATCTCAAAATCAACCAACTGGTAGGCCAGATTATCAATGGAAAGAATACGCTACTCCAGAATCGTATAACAAGATGAAGGAAGAGCAAGCAGCGGTAGCAGAAAATTGGAATAATCGTATAAAAAATACTGGCTATACAACAAAAGAATTGCCAAAAGTGCTGGAAGAGGCTGGTGCTGCAGGAATTTTAATGTCTTACTGGACTGGTATAATGGGATCGAATAGAATTTTTGGTGCTAATACACTAAAAGTACCAACCATAGATATTGCCTTAGAAGATTATGGATTACTATATCGATTAGCTGAAAATGGTAAAAAGCCCCGTATTAATATAAATGCACAATCAAAAAATTTAGGAACTGCAAAAACATACAACACAATTGCAGAACTAAAAGGTAATGAAAAACCAGACGAATATGTTATTCTTTCAGCTCATTTAGACAGCTGGGACGGAGGTACTGGAGCAACAGATAATGGTACTGGAATTATTACGATGATGGAAGCCGCTCGTATTTTAAAAGAAGTATTGCCAAATCCAAAGCGTACTATTCTTATTGGAAATTGGGGAAGTGAAGAGCAAGGGTTAAACGGATCGCGTGCTTTTGTTGCAGATCATCCAGAATTGGTAGATAAAGTTCAAGTTGTGTTTAATCAAGATAACGGAACAGGTAGAATAGTTAATTTATCTGGACAAGGATTTTTAAATGCTTATCAATTTTTGGGAGATTGGTTAAATGCTGTTCCTGCAGAATTTAAAAAAGAATTGAAAACAACTTTTCCAGGTTCGCCTTCTGGTGGAGGTTCAGATCATGTTTCATTTGTTAGTAAGGATATTCCTGGTTTTATGATGAGTTCGTTAAGTTGGGGATATGGAAATTATACTTGGCATACAAATAGAGATACTGCAGATAAAATTGTTTATGACGATGTACAAAACAATGCTATTCTAATTGCAATTATGGCTTATAAAGCCAGCGAAGCTGATGAATTAGTTTCTAGAGAAAAAATTATTATGCCATTGAATAATAATGGAGAGAGAGCTGAATGGCCAGAATCTAAAGGACCAAGAAGAGATTCTAACGGATATTAAAATTCACGAATAAATAAAACAATAAAACCACCAGTGTTATTACACTGGTGGTTTTATTGTTTTTATCACTTATATTAAAACTAGACGTTGATTTTTTTGAAATTGCGGAAAAAGCTGAAAAAGTTCTAAATAAATAAAAATTGATAGATAATACATAATTAATCTTAATTTTCGTTCGTAAAAAGAATTATCTTTAGCTCCATCAATAGTATTATTATGAAAAGATTAAATCTGTACTTAATGATACTTGCTCCATTATTTGGATTTGCTCAGCAACCAAACAGTAAAATTCAAGAATTGTGGAAAAGTATCGAAACAAAAGAAGCCAATCAAGAAATGAAAAGCTTGTTGCCAGAAGTACAAGAGGTGATAATTTTGTCTAAAAAAGCAAAAGATTATCCAAGTGTATTAAAGGCAATGTTTTACGAAGCTAAAATTAATATTACAACCAAAGAAGAGAAAGAATATGATGTAAATTCTATTCTAACTCAATTTGAGAACGAAGCAAAAAATGCAAAGGGCGAATACAAAGCAATTATAGAAAGTTATTTGGCGCATTTGTATAGCTTGTATTATGATGCTAATCGTTATTTAATTAATGGTAGAACAAAGCTAGAAAACCAAAAAAGTCAAGATGTTCGTTTTTGGACTAAAGCAGATTTTGAAAAAAACATTAAATTAAAGTTTGAAGAAGCAATTGCTTTAGCAAAAAAAACACCAACAGCAAAAGTGGGTGAGTGGAATGATGTTTTTCAAACCATTGAAAATTTTAAAATTGATTTTGGTAAGTTTAGTATAGCTGATGCTTTGCAATTAGATTATGCAACTTATTTAATGTCTTACGGATGGATTGGTGATGAAGGTGAAAATACAAGTAAACAAAATCAAGCCAAAAAACTGATTGACGATGTAATTGATCGTTTACAAAAATCGGAACAAAATGAGTTAGCTGCTTATACTACAATTTATGCGTTGCAGCTATTTCCTTCTACAACAAACTTTGCAAAAGAAAATAAAACTTATCAAGATTTAGTAGCTAAATATCCAAATTCTTCATTGGTTTATGAAGGTACTGCTCAGTACTTGTATAGAGTTTATTTACAACAATCTGCTGATGAAAAAATAAACGAAACAATTGGCGGAACATTAATTGGATTTATTGATAAAGCAGTTGAGAAGTTTCCAAATACAGATATTTCAAAACGCTTAATAGATATTAAAAATGAAGTACAAGCTCCTTCATTAAATATGAACTCGGAGTTTTATGTTTTACCAGATATCAGTAATATTCTAACACTTACATATAAAAATTCACCAACAATTTATATAAAAGTAGTAAAGTATACTAGTGATGATAAAGATTTTAATATAACTGTTCCAAATACTTTAGAAGGATATCAACAAATAGCTTCAGCGTATGAAAAAGTATTGGATTATTCAATTGCATTAAAACCTTTTACCGATTATAAAGGACATTCAACACAAGTAGAGTTGAAACCTTTAAAAGCAGGTAGATACATTGTTTTGATATCAAATAAAGAATTTGATGAGGTAAAAGACGGAAAAGATATTATTACAATGTCTACCGTAAACGTTACTAATAGTGGTTTTGTTCAAAAAGAAAATAAGTTTAGATTGTATGATCGATCTACTGGAAAAACAAAGGCAAATACTACTGTTATTTTAACGAATGGTCCTAAAAAACAAATGACAAAAGGGTATTGGGAAACCTCAATACAAACTGATGCAAATGGAGAGTTTACTGTAGATTTTCCAACAGATGTTAGTCGTTTGTATTATGGAGTAAAAGGCGAACAAGTTTTTTATAGTACATATGTTTCTAGAAATCGCATAGCAGATGATACAACAGAAAACGAAGCATATGTTACAGCAAAAATCATTACAGACCGTGCAATTTATCGTCCTGGACAAGTAATTTATTTTAAAGCAATTCTTGCAAGCGAAAAAGTAAAAATAAAACAAGTTGTACCAAATCAGGAAATTATCGTTACGTTGTATAACGCAAACGGAGAAGATGTATCTGAGATAAAAGCTAAAACAAATGCTTTCGGTTCTATTCAAGGTGAATTTATTATTCCAACAAACGGACTTTTAGGAAATTATCATTTAGAAGTAAAATATAAGGGCGAAGAAATAAATTCGTATTATGATATTTCGGTAGAAGAATACAAGCGTCCAAAGTTTGAAGTTACAATGGATGCTGTAAAAAATATCTTTAAATTTAATGAAGAAGTTACTGTAAAAGGAAAAGCATTAGATTTTTCTGGTGCTACAGTTGGTGGAGCTAAAGTAAAATATAGAGTTGAGCGCTATTCGGGTTATCAATATCGCGTAAATGGTTATTATGGATGGCCAAATTATCGTGATAAAGTAACAATTTCAGATGGAGAAGTAACCACAAATAATGCTGGTGATTTCAATATTAAATTTAAGGCAATTCCGCAAAGAGAAAGTTATGATGCTGATAATTTAAGAATCGATTCGTATGTAGTTTATATTGATGTAACAGATATTAGTGGAGAAACACAATCAATAACGCAAACCATTTTTGTAGGCGATAGAAATATTCAATTACAATTGCCGTTAAGCGTTGCTACAACTGTAACAAATAATCAATTAGAAAAAATTGCAGTAAAAACAACAAATTTAAATAAAGAACCATTTGCTGCAAAAGGAGAAATTAATATTTACGAAGTAGAATCTCCTTATCCATTGCGTATGCTATTGTCAGGAACTGGTTATTCTTCGGTAGATTATGAATTGTACTCTTACAATGAATTTGTAGCTTTATTTCCTTATACAGCATATGGAGACGAAGCCAATGTAACAAAATGGAAAGAAGGAAAAAGAGTTTTTTCAAAATCATTTGATACAGCAAAAGAAAATGAAGTAGCTTTTCCTGAAGCAAGAAAATTAAAATCGGGCAATTATTTAGTAAAAGCATGGGTTTATGAAGATGGAAATAAAATCGAAGTTTCTCATTCATTTTATTATGATAATACAAAAGAAGAGCCAGGAATTATCTATAAACTTTTAACAACAAAAGCAGATAAGGATACATACAAAAAAGGCGATGTTGCAAAAATTAGATTGCAAAGTGGCGAAAACAATACAATAGTAATTGCTAGCGTTTTTGTAAACGGGTATTTGAAGCAAAAGAAACAACTTGAGGTAAATAGAAAGGCAAGTTATTTCGAATTGCCAATTACAGATAATCAGCAAGTAAACGTTTCATTCATTGCAGTGAAGCATAATGCAATTGTAAAAAATGATGTAAATCTAAAAACAATTGATAATGCAGATGATTTAAAAATTGAATTAGGAACGTTTAGAGATAAGATTACTCCGGGGCAAAAAGAAACGTGGAGTTTAAAAGTTTCGGGCGAAAATAAAGATAAGGTTTTAGCAGAAGTAGTTGCCGGAATGTATGATGCTTCTTTAGATCAATTTCAACGTAATTTATCCTATACCACAGGTTTTAGAGGTGATTATTTTGCAATGGGCAACGATACTGATTTTTATACCTATAATTTTAATCAAACAACCTATGCTCGTCATTTGTTAGCGATAAGTAATTCTGCAACTTTCCAAAACTTTTCAAATCCTGTAGCTTTAAATCTTTATGGTTTTTCTTTTAGTTATGGAAGAAATATGGTAGTTAGAGGAATGACTACTTTAAATAAATCTTCAAATAATATAACAGGTACGTTTGGAGCTGCTCCAAGTAGTGGAGAATCAATAAATAATAGCTATGATTTTTTTAATAGCGATAGTGATAAGAATACAAAAAGTGAAGTTGTTTTTACTGGTTATGAACCTGAAGCAAAAAGAATTAAAGAGGACGATTTAATAGCAGAACCAGTTATTCAGTTGAGAAAAAACCTTCAAGAAACTGCTTTCTTTTATCCAATGTTGCAAACAGATGAAAAAGGAAATGTAAGTTTTTCGTTTACTGCGCCAGAAGCATTGACACAATGGAGATTTAGTGCATTTGCTCATACAAAAGAGTTGAAAAACGCGTATGTAGAGCAGTTGATACAAACACAAAAAGAGTTAATGATTACGCCAAATATGCCAAGATTTGTACGTGAAGACGATCATATTACAATAGCTGCAAAAGTGGCAAATCTTAGCGACAAAAACTTAAACGGAGTAGCAGAGCTAACATTCTTTAATCTATTGACAAATGAACCACTTCAAATTCTTTCAAAGGAAACAAATGGTTCTCAAAACTTTTCATTAGATAAAGACGGAAATGCGGTTGTATCTTGGGTAATTGATATTCCAAAAAATATTGAAGCATTAGGATATAGAATTATTGCAAAAGCAGGTTCTTTTAGCGACGGAGAAGAAGGAGCAATTCCTGTATTAGCAAATCGTATGTTGGTTACTGAAACTATGCCGTTGTATGTAAAAGAAGGGCAAAATAAACTTTTCAATTTCACAGCATTAGAAAATAGAAAATCAGCAACACTAGAAAACTTTAAACTTACGTTAGAGTTAACTACAAATCCAGCTTGGACAGCAATTATGGCATTGCCAAGCATAAAAGAATCGCAGTATACTTCTACCGATCAAACGTTTGCAAAAGTGTTTGCAAATACTATTGCGGCTAATTTAATAAATAGTAATCCTAGCATTAAACAAGTTTTTGATTATTGGTCAAAACAAGGAGAAATTACCTCTAAATTGGAACAAAATCAAGAGCTTAAAAATGTATTAATTGCAGAAACTCCTTGGGTTAGAGAAGCAGCAGATGAAACAGAGCAAATGAAACGATTAGCTGTTTTATTTGATCTAAATAAAATGCGTACAGAATATCAAGCAGAATTAAATCGTTTGGGTGATTCTCAAAATCAAGATGGAGGTTTTCCATGGTATGTGGGTGGTACTTCAGATGTTTACATCACTCAATCAATTGTTGAAGGATTTGGAACAATGAAAAACATGGGAGCCTTAGCAATGTCGTCTACAGAAGCAGATATTTTGAAAAAAGCAATTGCTTACTTAGATGAACAACATTTTATTAATTACCAAAAAAGTAAAACAAAAGAAGCATCTGTATTAGACGTTCATTATTTGTACGTAAGATCAATGTTTAAAGATGAGGTAAAAGTACAGGATAAATATACTTCTATGTTAGCAAGCTTCCGCAAAGAGTTAGCAGAAAGCAAACCTTCAGATGATTTGTTTTCTACAGCAATGAAAGCAATAATTTTACAAAAGTTTGGCGAAACAAAAACAGCTCAAACTTATGTGAAAAGCATTATGGAAAAATCTGTAGAAAGTGATGAAATGGGAATGTATTGGAAAGAAAATCAAGCAGGTTGGTTATGGTACAATGCACCAATAGAAACACAAGTAATGATTATGGAAGCTGCTAATGCAGTAGATGCTACTAAATATGCTAATGCAATTGAAGAAATGAAAGTTTGGTTGTTAAAAAACAAACAAACTAATTCTTGGCGTTCTTCTAAAGCAACAACCCAAGCAGTTTATGCTTTAATGCGTTTAGGTAAAAATTGGGTTACATCAGATCAAAAAATAGAAGTAAAAGTTGGAGGATATCCAATTTCATTTACAAAATCAGAACAAGTAAGTGCTGGTTATTATAAAAAAATGTGGTCTGGTGATGAAATTAAAGATAAAATGGGAGTTGTAGAATTAGATAAACCATCAGCAGGAATTGCTTATGGTGGAATGTACTGGCAGTATTTTGAAGATTTAAACAAAATTAAAGGTTCAGGATCTTCAGCTATTCAATTCAATAAACAATTGTTCGTAAAAACAAATACAGCAAGTGGTCAAGTATTGCGTGCAATTTCAAATAAAACACCAATTAAAGTAGGTGATGTAGTTACAATTCGCTTAGAAATTACAATTGATCGTGATATGGAATTTGTACAATTAAAAGATATGCGTGCAAGTGGTTTTGAACCAATAAATGTAATGTCTGGTTATAAATATCACAATGGATTAAGTTACTATGAAGAAACTCGCGATACCGCAACTAATTTCTTTATTACTTACCTGCGTAAAGGAAGTTATGTTTTTGAATACGACGTACGTGCAAATAATGCAGGATATTTCTCAAACGGTATTACAACTTTGCAAAGTGTTTATGCTCCAGAAATGAATGCCAATAGCTTTGGTGAAGATGTGAAAATCTTAAATAATTAGAAACAAATAAGGGAAATCAAATTGATTTCCCTTATTTATCAGAATCTTGCTCTTTTTTTATTGACCTTAGACAAGCTAGAAATGGGATTAATGATGCTTATTAGATTTTGATATTTTTAAAAAAACAAACATTTATTTACGAGATGATATTTATCATAGTTAAAATAAATAGATTGTTAGGATATTTGTATTGTTGTTAAATAATTAGTAAAAATTACATAAAAGTAATTAATGATGTTGTTTTAATGACAATATTTGCTGATTTTACTTTGTGTATGTTATATTTTTTAATATTTTTGGATAACAAGATTCTTGCTAAGTCAAGAAATGTAATTAGTAAAACCTATAAATAATACTTTTGCTATGAGTATTATTTTAGAAGATAAATTGAAGAAGAAAAAAGGTTGTTGTTTTGTGTTAAGAAAAAAGAGTTCTAAATTTTAGAACTCTTTTTTTATAAATAATATACCTTTAAGAAAGTAATCCAGCGCGTTTAAGTAATGCGTCCGGTGTAGGTTCCTGTTCTCTAAAACGCTTATATAAAATCATTGGATGTTCGCTACCACCTTTTGATAAAATATTGTTTTTAAATTTATCAGCTATATCTTTATTAAAAATACCATTTGTTTTAAAGTAATCAAAAGCATCAGCGTCTAAAACTTCTGCCCATTTATAACTGTAATAACCAGAAGAGTATCCTCCCTGAAAAATATGAGAGAAAGAAGTACTCATAGCATTTTCTTTTACGTCAGGATATTGTTGAGTAGTTTTGAATTGTTCTGATTCAAATTCTTTTAAATTTGTTATTGCAGAAGGGGCTTGTCCATGCCACGCCATGTCCAATAAACCAAAACTCAATTGGCGCATTGTTGCAATTCCTTCTAAGAAGTTGGCGCTTTCTTTAATTTTTTCTACTAATTCCATCGGAATTGTTTCGCCCGTTTGATAATGTTTGGCAAATAATTCTAAAGCTTCCTTTTCAAAACACCAATTTTCCATTATTTGACTTGGTAATTCTACAAAATCCCAATATACATTGGTACCTGATAAAGACGGATATGTTGTGTTTGCAAGCATTCCGTGTAATGCGTGACCAAATTCATGAAATAACGTTACAACTTCATTAAATGTAAGTAATGATGGTTTTGTAGCTGTAGGTTTTGTAAAATTACAAACAATTGAAATATGCGGTCTTTCATTTACACCATTTTTTATATATTGATTTTTGAAAGACGTCATCCAAGCTCCATTTCGTTTGCCTTTTCTAGGGAAGAAATCTGTATAAAAAATGGCTACAAAATCTCCATTTTCATCTGTAACTTCAAACGTACGAACATCTGCATGATATTTTTCTATGTTTTCTACTTCCGTAAAAAATAATCCATATAATTTGTTTGCTATTTGGTAAGCACCATCTAAAATATTTTCTAGTTGAAAATAAGGTTTTAGTAATTCATCATCTAAATTAAAGCGCTTCTGTTTTAGTTTTTCGGAATAATAAGCTCCATCCCATTTTTCTAAAGTTTCTATAGCATCCAATTCTTTAGCAAAATCTGAAAGCTCTTTAAATTCCTTATCGGCAGCTGGTTTAGCTTTTGCTAACAAATCGTTTAAAAATGTAGTTACTTTTTCTGGACTTTGCGCCATTCGCTCTTCCAATACAAAGTTGGCATGTGTAGAATAGCCTAATAAATTAGCTCTTTCGTGGCGTAATTGTACAATTTTTAAAACGTTTTCTTCGTTGTTAAATTCATTTGCTTTAAATGCTTTTGTACCCGAAGCAATAGCTAATTCTTTTCTCAATTCTCGGTTATCGGCATAAGTCATAAATGGGATATAACTTGGATAGTCTAATGTGAATATCCATCCTTCTTTGCCTTCTTGTTCTGCTAATGATTTAGCCTCTTCTATAGTGCCCTCTGGCAAGCCTGCTAAATCTTTTTCATTGGTAAGATGCAATTGATAGTTATGTGTTTCTGCTAAAACATTTTCTCCAAACTTTAAAGAAGTGATTGACAACTCGGCATCAATTGCTCTTAATCGTTCTTTTTTATCTTCAGAAAGTAATGCACCATTTCGTACAAAACTTTTATAATTTTTGGTTAGTAAAGTTTCTTGTTCAGGACTTAAATTTAGCGTGTTTTTTTGATCGTATACTTTTTTTACACGCAGAAATAACGCTTCATTCAAAGAAATATCGTTGCTTAAAGCCGAAAGCATTGGTGCTACTTCTTGTGCAATTTTTTGCATTTCGTCATTTGTTTCGGCTGAGTTTAGATTAAAAAATATATTAGACAAAACATCTAATTCCATTCCAGTAAAAGCTAACGCTTCTATTGTATTTTCAAATGTTGGCTCTTCGGTGTTGGTAACAATTGCATTAACTTCTGCTTTTGTGTCGTTAATTGCTTTCTGAAAAGCAGGTATGTAATCTTCCGTTTTTATTTGTGTAAAAGGAGGTGTATTGTGTACTGTGTTGAATTTTGTATGAAATACAGACATAATTTATACGATTTGATATAAAGTATAAAGTTACGGTATTTAGTGTAAATCAAGAGTTAATAATAATCTAATGTTTGATTATATCGTAGCTTTGTAAGTGATGATAATAATAGTATAGAAATGAACTTTTTGATTGAAGCAGATCGTGTAATTTTACAGGAAAATATTGAGAAAGCTGAAAAAATAGGACATTTAACTCTTGAGCAGTTAGAAATAATTTATAAAAATAACTGGTTTAATTTATTTGTATCCAATAGAAATGAATGTTTACAATATGATTTTATTGAAGCATTAAAAATTGAAGAGGAACTAGCTCATATTGATGGGAGTTTGGGGTGGACCATTACTTTATGTGCTGGTGCAAATATGTTTGTTGGGTTTATAGATAAGGAAGAAAGTAGTAAAATATTCAGCAATTCGAAAGTTTGTTTGGGTGGAAGTGGAAAAGTTAGCGGAACGGCTCGTAAAGAAAATGATACGTATATTATAAACGGAAAATGGGATATTATAACAGGTTTACATCATTGTACTATTTTTACTGCAAATTGTCAAATAGAAGAAAATGGAAAATTATTGGTAGATGATTTTGGTAATCCAAAGTATCAATCTTTTTTCTTTCTTCCTGATGAAGTTGAAGTACAAAAAACTTGGCAAACCGATGGTTTAATTGCGACAGGAAGCGATTCTATTATGGTAAATAATTTAAAAGTTGCTAAAAGCAGATCGTTTATTATCTCAGAAAGTACTTGTGTTATCGATCATCCAATTTATAGATTTCCATTTTTACCTTTTGCAAAATTTACTTTAGCCGTAAATCATTTAGGTATGCAGGCACATTATATTGATGAGGTAGAAAAATATTTTAAAACAAAAGTAGGTTGTGCTCATCAAGTTTTTCAAGAAGAATTGTTGAAAAATCTAAAAGAAGATTATGCTAAACGAAAAGATATGTTTTATAACGTTGCGGAATCTTCTTGGCAAAAAGTAAAAAATATTGAAGAATGGAGTGCTGAGAATTTTGCAGAAGTAGATTCTATTTGTAAGGAAGTGGTTTTTTTAGGTAGAGATACTATAATTAAAAGTTTGCCTTATTTGGGAATGTATGGAGTGAGTAAACAATATCCTGTTTTCCGGATAGTAAAAGATATTTTAGTAGGCTGTCAGCACAGTTTATTCTTATAAAAAAAGTCGCTACAATTTCGTAGCGACTTTTTTATTATTTTATAGATTCTGCAGCTTTTAAAACTGCTTCTCTTAATCCGTTTTTGTATTCAATCATTTTATTTCTTAGTTCTTCATTTTGGCTACCTAAAATTTGCAAAGCTAATAATCCTGCATTTTTTGCACCGTTTAATGCTACAGTTGCAACAGGAACTCCACCTGGCATTTGTAAAATAGACAAAACACTATCCCAGCCATCAATTGAATTGCTTGATCTTACAGGAACACCAATTACGGGTAATGGCGACATTGATGCAACCATTCCAGGTAAATGTGCTGCTCCGCCAGCACCAGCAATAATTACATTATAACCGCGTAGATGTGCATTGGTAGAAAAATCTACTAATTTTTCTGGAGTTCGGTGTGCAGATACAATATCTACATCTACTTCTATACCAAATTCTTTAATAATGTTAATACCTTCTTGCATTACTGGTAGATCTGATGTGCTACCCATTACTACAGCTATTTTCATACTTTATTTGCTAATTACTTTGATTGTTTCTTTTACTTTTTGAGCAATTTCTCTTGCTTTTTCCATATTGCTGTTTGCAATAGTTACGTGCCCCATTTTGCGGAAAGGTCTTGTTTCACTTTTTCCATAAATATGCGGAGTAACTCCAGAAATGGCTAATATTTCGTTCATTCCTTCATAATAAACAGGACCAGTATAACCTTCTGCACCAACTAAATTTACCATAATACCTGCAACTTTACTGTCAGTATTACCAAGAGGTAAATCTAATATTGCGCGAATGTGTTGCTCAAATTGTGAGGTGTAACTTGCCTCGATAGAATAATGTCCAGAGTTGTGTGGTCTTGGTGCAACTTCATTTACTAATATTTCATCATCTTCAGTTTGAAACATTTCAACAGCCAATAATCCAACGTGATTAAATTTTTCAGAAACTGCTAAAGCAATTTCTCTTGCTTTTTTTGCAATTTTATCATCAATTCTAGCAGGACAAATAACATATTCAACCTGATTTGCTTCAGGGTGAAATTCCATTTCAACAACAGGGAAAGTTTTTATTTCTCCAGATACAGAACGTGCAACAATTACGGCAAGTTCATTTTTAAACGGAATCATTTGCTCGGCAATACATTCTACTTCGGCTAAATTTTCTACATCAGAAGAAGTTCTAATTACTTTTACACCATTTCCATCATATCCAAATTGAGCTGATTTCCATACAAAAGGCAATGTAATTGCACTTTGTTCTACAGCAGAAAGCAATTCTTGTTTTGAAGCAAAACGTTTATATGGTGCTGTAGGAATATTGTGTTGAGTATAAAAATCTTTTTGCTTTCCTTTATTTTGAATCAAGCGAAGTGTACTTGCGTTTGGATGTACTTGAATACCTTCTTTTTCTAATTGATCTAAAGCATCAAGATTTACGCCTTCAATTTCAATAGTAAGTGTATTTACTTTTTTTCCGAATTCATAAACTGTATCGTAATCCATTAAATCTCCTTGAAAAAATTCAAAGGCACCATATTGTGCAGGTGCTTCTTTGCTTGGATCTAAGATAAGTGTTGCGATATCAAATTTTCGGGTGTCAGACAAAAGCATTTTACCTAATTGTCCTCCGCCTAAAATTCCTAAACGAAAATCAGTTGAAAAGTAATTCATTGTGTTGTTTAATTGTGTTTGTACAAAGATACATTAATTAGGTTTAGCTATGCAAAACAGTATTCGAAAAACATTTTCTGTTACTCTAATAAAAGTGCACTTTTTAAATTATACTTACTAAATAAAATATTTAATTTGTGTAATGAGTAAAATAAAAATAGCTTTATTTGATTTGTGATGCTTAATTGCTTTTTATTTTTGTTAATATTTATTTTTTGTTGAGTTAGTTAATTTTTATTAAGTTAATTTTTTGTTTATATTTGCTTGTAATTAGCTGAGATTTGTTAATGATATTATGAATCAACTTACTTTAGTAGATTCATTAACGATAATCAAAACGATAAAACTTATTAACTTGGTTTTAGAGTTAGATTGAATTAGTTTGTTTTAGACGTAGCATAGAAATGTGCTACGTTTTTTTATTTGTATAATGTGGATTATTGAGAAAATCTCAATTGCTAATTCAAGTGTATTCTCTTTTAAATTTAATATATATACTGTTATTTAGGTTTTTATAATGTAAATTAGGAGTATCTTTTTTGTATCTTTGCAACTTATCGCAATCAATAAGCTATGGAAATACAGGTTTTGGACAAGACTTTTGTTCCTTTTATTTCAGAAAAACAAATTCATGAAAGATTAAAAGAAATTGCCGATCAGATTTTAGAAGATATGAATGGTGATGTACCTGTTTTTATAGGTGTACTAAACGGTTCATTTATGGTTGTATCTGATTTGGTGAAAAATTACAAAGGTGAATGCGAGATGAGTTTTGTGAAAATGGCCTCGTATATTGGTACTCAATCTACTAATAATGTCCAACAACTACTTGGATTAGATATTGATGTAACAGATAGACGAGTGATAATTATTGAAGATATTGTAGATACTGGTAATACCTTGGTTGCGTTGAAAAAGCTTTTTGAACAACAACGCCCTAAGGAAATTAGAATTTGTACGCTTTGTTTAAAGCCAGAAGCTTATATAAAAGACATAAAGCTAGATTATGTGGCTTTTGAAATAGAAAATAAATTTATTGTTGGATACGGAATGGACTATGACAAGCACGGCAGAAATATCCCCTCTATCTATCAAATTAAATAATATAACATTAACAGCATTAATAAAGAAGCATGATTGCAATCGTTTTATTTGGAAAACCTGGTGCAGGTAAAGGCACACAAGCAGAATTTCTTAAAGAAAAATACAATTTAACTCATATTTCTACTGGAGATGTGTTTCGTTATAACTTGAAAAATGAAACAGAATTAGGTAAAAAAGCAAAAGTATTCATGGATAATGGCGAATTAGTTCCAGATTCTTTGACAATAGATATGTTGGCGGAAGAAGTAGCTAAAAACATGGATAAGGCAGGTTTTTTATTCGATGGTTTTCCTCGAACTATTAAACAAGCAGAAGCATTAGAAGTGTTACTTAACGAAAAAGAAATTGATTTTGTTGGTACAATTGGATTAGAAGCTGATGATGAGGTTTTAGTTGCAAGAATTTTAGAAAGAGGAAAAACTAGCGGAAGAGCTGACGATCAAGATGCCGATAAAATTAGAACTAGATATGTAGAGTACAATGAAAAAACAGCGCCTTTAATTGATTATTATGTTGGTAAAGGGAAGTATATGGCTGTTGACGGTATCGGTACTATTGAAGAAATTACAAATAGATTAAGCACTGTTATCGATGCTATTGTATAGTATTGATTAGAATAGATTGAAAATAATACGAAAAGATGACTGAAGGGAATTTTGTAGACTACGTAAAAATATATGTAGCCTCTGGTAAAGGTGGAAGAGGCTCTATGCACCTACATCGTGAGAAATTTATTGAAAAAGGTGGGCCAGATGGAGGTGATGGTGGAAGAGGTGGGCATGTTTATATTGTAGGTAATGAAGGTTTATGGACTCTTTATCATTTGAAATTTCAGCGTCATATTAAAGCTGGGCACGGTGGTGACGGAGGAAGCTCTAGAAGTACTGGGGCAGATGGAGAAGATAGAATTATCGAAGTTCCGTTAGGTACTGTTGTGAAAGACAAAGAAACTGGTGAGGTATTATTTGAAATTACAGAGAATAACGAAAAAAGAATTCTTGCTAAAGGTGGAAAAGGAGGTTTAGGTAACTGGCATTTTAGAAGTTCAACGAATCAAACACCAAGATATGCGCAACCAGGTATACCAGGTGTAGAACTTGATGTTGTATTGGAATTAAAAGTCTTGGCAGATGTTGGATTAGTGGGATTTCCAAATGCAGGTAAATCTACATTATTGTCAGTATTAACATCAGCAAAACCCAAAATTGCAGATTATCCGTTCACAACTTTAAAGCCTAATTTAGGAATTGTAGCTTATAGAGATTTCAAATCATTTGTTATAGCCGATATTCCTGGTATTATAGAAGGTGCTGCAGAAGGAAAAGGTTTAGGACATTATTTTCTTCGTCATATAGAAAGAAACTCAACTTTATTGTTCATGATTTCTGCAGATTCAAAAGACATTAAAGAAGAATATGATATTTTGTTGGACGAGCTTAGAAGATACAACTCAGAAATGTTAGATAAAGATAGGTTATTGGTAATCACAAAATCTGATATGCTAGATGATGAGTTAAAAGCTGAATTGAAAGCTGAATTAGATGTTAGTTTAGATATTCCATTTATGTTTATCTCTGCAATGGCTAATCAAGGTTTAACGGAATTAAAAGATAGACTATGGCAAATGCTAAATAGTTAAAAAAAGCAAGATTGTTTTTTCAATCTTGCTTTTTTATTTTTAAAGGTTATTTTTTTGTTAAAGTGAAATGCTAAATTTTTTATTTTTATTTTATTTTCTTTTTTTTATGTAATTTGGAAAAAATAGACATTTATGGTCTATAAAAGATTTATAAAAGCTCTTATATGCTAATACTTTTATTATTAACCTTTATACTGGCTTTAGGGACCTTTTGTATAAAGGATTTTTCGCGCTTTAAGTTCGCTAATGTAATTCCTCTTATTCCTTTTAGTTTATTTATATATTTTTCAACTTTTCTATTTCAATTAGAAGGTAACAACTCGGTAATCTATTCAAAAAACGAATGGATACCTTCTTTAGGTATTAATTTAGATTTTAAGATTGATGGACTTTCTCTTTTATTTTCTTTGCTTATTACTGGAATAGGTACCTTAATATATTGGTATGCTACTTGTTATTTGAAAGGGCATATATATATCAATCGTTTTTTTGGTTATCTAGGGCTTTTTATGGGGGCTATGCTTGGTTTAGTACTTTCTGATAACTTAATAACTTTATTTGTTTTTTGGGAGTTAACAAGTATTACTTCGTTTTTTCTAATTGGTTTTAATAACGAAGATGAAGATGCTAGAAAGAGCGCTCTTTGGGCTCTAGGAATTACAGGTTTTGGAGGATTTTTTCTACTAGCTTTTGCAACAATTGCAGGTAGTATTGCCGGAACTTATTCAATTCACGAAATATTAGCCAATCCAGAAACTCTAAGAAATAGTAGTTCTTACTTCTTACTTTTGTTTTTTCTGTTTACAGCAGCATTTACAAAATCTGCACAATTCCCATTTTTCTTTTGGTTACCAGGTGCAATGAAAGCGCCAACACCGGTTTCTGCCTATTTGCATTCTGCAACGATGGTAAAAGCAGGTATTTATTTATTGGCTCGTTTTACACCAGTTTTAGGTGATCATATTTATTGGAATACTACCTTACAAATTGTTGGTGGATTAACTATGTTATACGGTGCAATTAGTTCTGTATTTAGAAAAGACATGAAAGGAATTTTGGCTTTTTCTACTATTTCTGCATTAGGAGTGTTGGTATTCCTTTTAGGTATAGGAACAGAAACAGCTATATATGCAGCAGGACTTTTTATTTTAGTTCATGCCTTATATAAGGCAGCTCTTTTCATGATAACCGGTGTAGTAGATCATCAAGCACATACTAGAGATATTAATCAATTATCAGGTTTACGACATATAATGCCAATGGTGGCTTTAGCCGCTATGATTGCTTCGTTATCTAGTGCAGGTATACCTCTAACTTTCGGTTTTTTAGGCAAAGAAGTTATTTATGAAGCCACTTATTCTTATCCAATTAGCAATTTAGCTTTACTTTTTACAGGAATTTCAGTTTTAGTAAATGTGTTTTTAAGTGCTGCTGGATTTTTAGTAGGTATAAAACCCTTTTTTGGAGAGATACAAGAAAAACTCAACAATGTTGTTAAACCATCAAAATCATTATGGCTGCCACCATTTATTTTAAGTGGATTTAGTTTGTTATTTGGTTTCTTTCCACAAATAGCTAACAATGGAATTTTAAAAAAGGTTGGTTCTTCAATATATGGAAATTCTATAGCGATTGATTTATATTTATGGCATGGTTTTACACCTATACTTTTATTTAGTGGAATTACAATAGCTCTTGGTATAGCAGTTTATTTGCTATTTAAAGGAAAGTATAATTCTGAAAATGTGATTATTCGTTTAGAAGTAGTTGCACCTAAAAATGCTTTTACCTATATCATCAACAAATTTAAAACTTTTGCTTTTTTTTATACTCGTTTGTTTCAAAACGGATACTTACGTGTTTATTTAATGGTAATAATTGTTTTTTTTATTGGTTTGGTGGGATATAAGCTTTTTGCAGATGTTCCCCTAAGAGTAAATACAACTGACTTGTCTGAGTTTAGATCATATGAGTTAGTGGTTTTTATTATTACAGTAATCGCTATTTTTTACGCAATACATACGCCGTCAAGGCTGTCTGCAATTGCTGCGACAGGAATTGTAGGATATTGTATTTGTTTGATATTTGTTTTTTACGGAGCACCAGATTTAGCTATGACTCAATTTGCTATTGATACCTTAACTGTTGTTTTGTTTGTTTTGGTTCTATTTAAATTACCACCTTTTTTGCGATTGAGTAATAGAAGAATTCAATTTAGAGATGCTATTGTGGCGATTGCTTTTGGAACGTTAATCTCGTTAATAACTTTACAGGCATTAGTTTCGCCAGCCGACAAAGAAGTTAGCCGATTTTATGCAGAAAACGCCTATGTATTAGCAAAAGGGAAAAATGTTGTAAATGTTATTTTAGTTGATTTTAGAGGTTTTGATACCTTAATTGAAACTATTGTTCTTTCCATTTCTGCATTGGGCGTTTATAGTTTATTAAAATATAAATCTAAAGAAAATGAAATCTCAGAATAAAAAACAATTAGACCCAACCATTCTTAGAACGGCAACGAATTATTTGTTGCCTTTGCTAATTTTGTTCTCCTTGTTTGTATTATTGCGAGGACATTATTTATCAGGCGGAGGATTTGTAGGAGGTTTAATTGCTTCAATAGCTTTTGTGTTACACTCGTTTGCATATAGTACAAAACATACTTTGCATTTGTTTTCGTTAGAGCCATTAAAGCTAATTCCTATAGGACTTTGTTTATCTATATGTAGCGCACTTTTTCCAATGCTTTATGGTGAGCCGATTATGACAGGTATATGGTTTGCCGATTCAGTTGCTGTAATTGGAGGTGTGGGTACAGCTTTGTTTTTTGATATCGGTGTTTATTTAGTTGTAATAGGTGTGGTACTTACCATATTATTTACGATTGCCGAAAATGTTTAATTCATAACAAAATAATGTAATGGAATTACTATTAGTTGTTTTAGTAGGTATATTATATTCTTCGGGTATTTATCTAATGTTTAGAAGAAGCATGGTAAAGCTTCTTTTAGGATTGATGATGCTAGGGAATGGAGCTAATATATTAATCTTTTTGATGGGAGAACTTACAAAAGGCAAAGCCCCTATTATTGATGAGGAACAAAGCCATTTTTTAGATGCTTATGCAGATCCTGTACCACAAGCATTAATTCTTACAGCCATTGTAATTAGTTTTGGTTTAACAGCCTTTGCCATTGTATTGTTAAACAAAGTATATAGCACAACTGGAACCGACGATTTAGATTCGCTAAATGTTCAAGATTTAGATATATGATTTCAAACTTTATATTAGCGCCAATATTAGTACATATGCTTACCGCTGTTGTACTTCTTGTTTTTTGGAAGAAAGTACAGCTGCAAAAAACGATTAGTTTAATTGGTAATAGTATTGCCTTTCTACTCTGTATTCGACTGTTTAATGCTACATGGCAGCATGGTAGCGTTACTTTACAACTAGGTAATTGGCAAGCACCTTTTGGAATTACTTTTGTGTCGGATACATTAAGTGCAGTTATGGTTGTACTTACCGCTATCGTTTCGTTGACAGTAGGGATTTACTCAACAGCAGCCATTAATGAAAGCCGCATAAAATATGGATATTTTATAATTTTTCATTTTCTGATTATGGGATTGCTAGGTGCTTTCCTTACAGGAGATATTTTTAATCTATATGTATGGTTCGAAGTAGTGATTATTTCGTCTTTTGTATTACTAACACTTGGTGGTAAAAAAAGACAAATGGAATCTGCTATAAAATATGTGACGATGAATATGCTGGCATCAACTATATTTTTAACGGCAATAGGTATTTTATATGGGATTACAGGAAGCTTGAATATTGCCGATTTAGCACATCAAGTGGCAATTGTTGAAAATAGAGGATTAGTCACGGTTACAGCTTTATTGTTTTTTGTAGGTTTTGGAATCAAATCTGCTATATTTCCATTATATTTTTGGTTACCGTCATCCTATCATACACCACCATCTGCCATTGGTGCAATATTTGGAGGTTTATTAACAAAGCTTGGAGTTTACTCTTTGTTTAGAATCTTCACCATCGTGTTTCAGCCAGATGATTTCTTAAAGCAAGTGTTTATTGTAATTGCTATTTTAACGATGATAAGTGGCGCGCTTGGTGTTGTTAATAAAAGAAACATCAGAAGAATATTATCATACTTAATTGTTTGTCATATTGGGTATTTAATTGCAGGTATCGGTTTATATACAGAACTAGCGTTTGTTGGCGTTGTTTTTTACTTAATACACGATGTAATTGTAAAGAGTAATCTGTTTATGATGAGTGGTTTAATTCAGAAAATTAGAGAAACACAAGATATTACTCGTTTAGGCGGTTTGTATAAAGATTACCCAAAATTGTCAATAGTCTTTGCTGTTATATTATTTTCACTAGTTGGTATTCCACCATTATCAGGATTTTGGCCAAAAATTTTATTATTTCAAGAAGCATTTGAAAAAGGTGAGTTTTTTCTGTTAGGTACCTTAATTTTTGCTAGCTTTATTACACTCCTTATTGTGGCTAAGATTTGGGCTGAAGTTTTTTGGAAAGATTTACCTAAGCCTAATGTAGAAAAAATAGATCACTTTGCTCCGTTTCATAAATCAGGAAAAGTAGCTTTGGTTTTGCCAGTTGTGGCATTAGCTGGAGTATCGTTAATGATTGGATTTAATGCCCGCTGGATTTTTGAAGTTTCAGAGCGCGTTGCATTTGAAATGGCCCATCCGTCGGTTTATATTAATGCAGTTTTACAAAACATAAAATAAATCAAGATGTTAAAGCACTTTCTATTAAATATATTGCTAACATTTGTTTGGGTTGCACTTACCGGGCAACTAAATTATGTTAATTTCTTTTTTGGAGGAATAATGGGTTTTTTTATTCTTTGGTTATTAGCTAGAAACTCTCCAAAAAAAGAGAAAGAGTATTTTTATCGTGTACCTAAAATTTTATCGTTTATCTGTTATTTTTTTATTGATATGCTTAAAGCAAATTGGGAAGTAGCTAAAGATGTAATTACGCCAAACTACCATACAACACCAGGTATTATTAAATACCATATGGAAGCAAAAACAGATTTTGAAATAACAATGTTAACCAATATAATTGCTCTTACCCCTGGAACAATGGTAATTGATATTGCCGATGATAAAAGTTATGTTTATATACACACAATGTATTTAAAAGATAAAGAAAGATTTATCAATCGCTTAAGAGAAAGAACAGAGAAAAAATTATTAGCTATCCTACGATGACAGTTGAACAATATCTTATATACATAGTAATGCCTATTATTGGGTTGTCTTTAATATTAATCTTTTTAAGATTTCTAAAAGGGCCAACTGTTGTAGATCGAGTAGTAGCAATTGATCTTTTAATAACAGTAGGCGTTGGAATGATAGGACTTTTTAGTCTTATTGCAAATAATGCTATTTTTTTAGATGTAGCTGTAATCATGGCTCTTATTGCTTTTTTGAGTACAGTTGCTTTTTCATATTATTTAGATAAAAGAGGAAAAGATGAATGATTTATTAATAATGATATTAAGTACCTTAGGCGCTATATTTATTTTGATCGCCTCAATTGGTATGTATAGGTTACCTGATTTTTATACTCGTTTATCTATTACAATAAAAGCAGCTACATTAGGTATAGGTTGTATTTTGGCAGCAGCAGCAATACATTTTGCTGAGTTTTCTATAACAACTAAAATGTTTGCAATTATATTTTTTCTTTTCATTACTTCTCCTGTAGCCGCTTTTTTAATTGCTCGTACAGCTTATATAAGTGGAGTGCGTTTATGGGATAAATCTGTCATAGATGAGTTAAAAGGACGTTATGAAAATTTGGAAGGAAACATTTCTCCAAATAAAATGAATAAAACAAAAGAGAAATCTTGCGAAATAGATAATAATATTGAACAATAATTAAATAATATAATTTTATCTTCGCACACACAAAATAACATACTAATTATAATTATGAAAAAAATCGTTTTATTATTTACTGCATTGTTATTGGCTCTTCCTGTAAAAGTAAAAGCTGATGAAGGAATGTGGTTTTTAATGTTCATAGAGCGTTTGAACCAACGCGATATGCAAAAAATGGGATTGCAATTAACTGCTGAAGAAATCTACAGTATAAACAATCATTCATTAAAAGATGCAATTGTACAATTTGATGGTGGTTGTACAGCTGAAATTATTTCAGATCAAGGTTTGGTTTTAACAAACCACCACTGTGGGTATGATAAAATTGCTGCGCTTTCTACACCAGAAGATGATATTCTAACAAATGGTTTCTGGGCAAAAGATAAATCTTCAGAAAGGCCTGCTAATGGATTATCAGTTCGTTTCTTTGTTCGCATGGATGATGTTACAAAGCGTATTTTAAGCGTTGTAAACGATAAAATGACAGAGGCAGAAAGAGAAAAAGCAATTAATCAGGAAATAAGTAAAATTCAAAAAGAAAATGATGGTGATGGAAAATATACTGTTTCTGTAAAGTCTTTCTTTCAAGGTAATGAATATTATTATTTCGTATACGAAGATTTTAATGATGTTAGATTAGTAGGAACACCACCAAATAGCATTGGAAAATATGGAGGTGATACTGATAACTGGGAATGGCCAAGACATACAGGTGATTTTTCTCTATTTCGTGTTTATGCGGATAGAAATGGTAAACCTGCTGAATTCTCAACAGACAATCTACCTTTAAAACCTAAACACTTCTTACCGGTTTCAATTGCTGGAATTAAAGAAGGTGATTTCTCTATGATTTTAGGATATCCAGGGAGAACAAACAGATGGATGCCTGCACAGGGAGTAGAACAAAATATTAAATACGCTTATCCAGCTTGGGTAGAAGGTTCAAAAGTGGGAATGGATGTAATGAAGAAACATATGAACGAAAGTGATGCTGTTCGTTTAAATTATGCTTCTAAATATGCTGGAGTTGCTAACTACTGGAAAAATAGACAAGGAATGATCGATGCTTTAACTCAACATAAAACAGTTGAAGTAAAAACAGCAAACGAAAAAGAATTCCAAAAATGGGCAAATAAAAAGAAAAATAAAGCAAAATACGGAAACGTTATAACAGATATTAATGCTTATTATGCGGCTACAAATTTAAAAGCACGTCATGATAATTATTTAATGACAATGTTGCGTACATCAAATATGGCTGCCATTCCTTATCGTTTAATGGGAGGAATTAATGCTTATGATAGTTTCGACGCAGCTAAAAAAGAAGATTTTAAGGCTTATATAGCTGAGGTTTATTCAGGCCAAAATGAAGCTTTAGAAAAAGAGATGCTTGCAAAACAATTAGAATTGTATGCTACAAAAGCAAACGAATATGCTATTGCTCCTTATGTAGCGCAAATTCAAAAAGAATACCATGGCGATTTTGCTAAATATGTGAATGAAGCATTTAGTAAAAGTATTTTTGCTAATCAAGCAACATTAGATGCGTTTTTAGCTAATCCATCAAGTGTAAATATAGCAAATGATCCATTGTTAAAATTATCATCTTCTATTATGGAGCATTACCGTGCTAAGAGTGATGATTTAGTGGTATTGGAAGATAAATACCAAAAAGCATATAGATTATTTGTAGATGGTTTAAGACAAAGTAATCCAAACAAAAAATATTATCCAGATGCTAACTCTACGTTGCGTTTAACTTATGGAACAGTACGTGATTTACCAAGAGGAAACAAAGTAAATGATGCTGATGAAAATTGGTATACAACTTTAAAAGGAACTATTGCTAAGCATAAAGCAGGTGATGAAGAGTTTGAAAATCCACAACGTTTAATCGATTTATACAACGCAAAAGATTACGGACCATATGCAGATAAAGACGGAACATTACACGTAAATTTCTTAACAGACCATGATATTACTGGAGGAAATTCAGGTTCGCCAGTATTAAATGGAAAAGGAGAGCTAATTGGTTTAGCTTTTGACGGAAATATTGAAGCAATGGCTGGTGATGTTATTTTTGATCCAGAATTGCAACGTACAATTAACGTTGATATCCGTTATGTTTTGTTTGTAATTGATAAGTTTGCTGATGCAAAACACATTGTTGACGAAATGGTAATTGTTACAGAATAGTCATCAAGTTATCTTATAAAAAAAGAGCAATCAATTTTGATTGCTCTTTTTTGTTTCCGCTATTTAATAAAATTAAAAATAGTAGAAAATAAAGATTTAATAAAGTTGTATTTATCGAAGACGAATAAATCGTACTTTTACGAGTCAATAATAGAATTTATTAAATAATAAACTAATGCATATACATTTTATTGCTATTGGAGGTAGCGCAATGCATAATTTAGCTTTAGCATTGCATGATAAAGGAGATAAGGTTACTGGAAGTGACGATGCTATTTTTGAACCATCAAAAACTAGATTAGCAAAACAAGGATTGTTGCCAGAGCAAGAAGGTTGGTTTCCCGAAAAAATTACTCCTTCTATCGATGCAGTAATTTTGGGTATGCATGCCAAGGAAGATAATCCAGAATTAATAAAGGCTAGAGAATTAGGCTTAAAAATATATTCATATCCAGAGTTTATTTACGAACATTCAAAAGATAAAACACGTGTTGTAATTGGTGGTTCGCATGGTAAAACTACTATTACATCAATGGTGTTACACGTAATGAATTATCACGGAGTTGAAGTGGACTATTTAGTAGGTGCACAGTTGGAAGGATTTGATAGAATGGTAAATCTAACAGAAAATAATGAATTTATTCTTATCGAAGGAGATGAATATTTGTCTTCGCCAATTGATAGGCGTCCAAAATTTCATTTATACGAACCAAACATCGCTTTGATTAGTGGCATTGCTTGGGATCATATTAATGTGTTTCCAACTTTTGAAAATTATGTAGACCAGTTTAAAACTTTTATTGATAAAACTACAAACGGAGGTATATTAATTTATAATGAAGAAGATCCAATCGTAAAGCAAATTGCTGAAGAAAGTACCAATCCAATCCGAAGAATTGGCTATACTACTTTAGAACATGAAATAGATGATTCTGTTTCTTATTTAGTAACCAACGAAGGTTTATTGCCTTTGGAAGTTTTCGGAAATCACAACATCAATAACATTAGTGGAGCTAAATGGGTTTGTCAAAATATGGGAATTGATGAAGACGATTTCTTCGAGGCAATTGCAAGTTTTAAAGGTGCTTCTAAGCGTTTGGAAAAATTACATGATAAAAACGGAACTATTGTTTATAAAGATTTTGCACATTCGCCAAGTAAAGTAAAAGCAACTGCTAAGGCAGTAAAAGAACAGTATCCTAATAAAAAATTAATAGCTTGTTTGGAGCTACATACTTATAGTAGTTTAAATACAGAATTTTTATCGGAATATAAAGGGGCATTGGATTTAGCAGATGAAGCAGTTGTTTTTTATTCATTAGATGCTTTAAAGATTAAGAGAATGGCTGAAATATCATCGGCTGAAATGAAATCAGCTTTTGATTTAGAACAACTGATAACGTATACAAATGCTTCAGATTTTAAAGCTTTTATAGAATCGGTAGATACAGCAAATTCTGTATTGCTGTTTATGAGCTCAGGAAATTACGGCGGATTAGTTTTAGAAGAATTCGTAAAAACATTATAATAAATTAAACCCTTTTTATGTAATTGTAAAAAGGGTTTTGTTTTTATAGAGATGTTTATCTTATAAAATGTTGATTTTTTATTGTAAATTCAGTATTGCTTTAAAAGTTCAAAACTATGAATAATAAAAAACCAATAAATACTTGGGCAGAAGATGATCGACCGAGAGAGAAATTGCTGTTAAAAGGAAAAAATGCTTTGAGTGATGCAGAATTATTGGCTATTATTATTGGTTCGGGCAGTAGAAATGAATCAGCAGTAGATTTATGTAGAAGAATTCTTGAAGAAAATAAAAGCAGTTTACCTGAGTTGGCAAGACAATCGGTAGGTAATTTGCAAAAGTTTAAAGGAATTGGCGAGGCAAAAGCCATTTCAATTGTTGCAGCTTTAGAGTTGGGGCAGCGTCGTCGGATGGCGGAAGTTGTGCAGAAAAATAAAATAACTTGTAGCAAAGATGTATTTGAGTTAATGCAACCAAGAATAGGTGAATTATCGCATGAAGAGTTTTGGATTATTTTGCTAAACAATGCAAATACTGTTCGAGATATTGTTTCAAATAGAAGTTTAGATATTGATGAGCGATTTGTTTCTTATGATGTAAATACTACTTTAAATATTAGTAAAGGCGGAGTAACGGGTACGGTGGTCGATTTGCGTATTTTGTTTAAACTAGCATTAGAAAAAAATGCAACAGCGGTTATTTTGGTACACAATCATCCTTCAGGAAAATTACAACCAAGTGAAGCAGATCTGGCAATTACAAAAAAGATAAAAGAAGCTGGAAAAATTATGGATATTAATATTCTCGATCATTTTATTATTACCGAATATGATTATTATAGTTTTGTAGATAATGGTTTGTTATAATACAGAGTTGTTTTTTGATATTTATTTATCTTTGCGTGCTTAATAAAAGCAAAAACAATGAACGTTCAACAACAAACTAATAAAACAGATATTTTTTTCGATTTGGACCATACTTTATGGGATTTCGAAAAAAATTCTGCACTAGCCTTTAGGCAAGTAATAGAAGAGCTAAATTTACCTTTTAGCATAGACGAATTCTTGATGTATTATGTAGAAATAAATAATACATATTGGGATAAATACAGTTTAAATCAAATTACACAAGATGAACTTCGAGTAGGGAGAATTAGCGATACTTTTTCTAAATTGAACTATAATTCTACTTTAGAAGAAATCTTAGAAGTAGGTAATCGATATATTGGCTATTTACCCAATCACAATCATTTGTTTGAAGGTGCTATAGAATTACTAGATTATTTAAAACCCAAATACAAGTTGCATATTATTACTAATGGATTTAGTGTTGTGCAAGAACAAAAATTAAGAAAATCGAATATCTACGATTATTTTCAATCAATTACTGATTCTGAATTAGCAGGCGTAAAAAAACCTGATAGTAAAATTTTTGAGTTTGCAATTAGTTCAGCAAATGCAACAATAGAGAAATCGATTATGATTGGCGATAATTTGATTGCAGATGTTCAAGGCGCGCAAAATATAGGAATGGATGTTATCTTTTACAACGAACATTATAAAGAAGTAGATTCGAGTATTGTACAAGTAAATGATTTGTTAGAAATAAAAAACCTGCTGTAATAGCAGGTTTTTCTGTTTAGTATTTGTATTTCATTTGCCATCTGTTGCGCAAAAATTCCCTTGTTCCATTTTCTCTGCTGTTGTTTCCTGGTTCGTAAAAAACAGTTCCGCTTATTTCTTCGGGCAAAAATTCCTGAAAAGCAAAATTGTTTGCAAAATCGTGCGAGTATTTATAATCATCGCCATACCCCAATTCTTTCATCAATTTAGTTGGTGCATTTCTCAAGTGAATAGGTACAGGTAAATCGCCCGTTTGCTTTACTACTTGTTGTGCCTTTCCGATTGCCATATAAGTGGAATTACTTTTGGGCGATGTAGCTAAGTAAACTGCACATTGACTTAATAATATTCTACTTTCTGGATAACCAATTACAGAAACTGCCTGAAATGTATTATTTGCCATAATTAAGGCGGTAGGATTTGCGTTGCCAATATCTTCAGATGCTGCAATAACCATTCTTCTGGCAATGAATTTTAAATCTTCGCCACCTTCAAGCATTCTTGCCAACCAATATACCGCACCATTCGGATCACTTCCTCTTATCGATTTTATAAAAGCAGAAATTATATCATAATGTTGCTCTCCAGTTTTGTCATAAAGCACTGTATTTTTCTGTACAATTTTCATTACATCTTCATTTGTAATTGCAATTGTATCCCCAGGAGTTGCGTTAACTATTAACTCAAAAGTATTAAGTAGTTTTCTACCATCTCCGCCAGAAATTCTAAATAAAGCTTCCGTCTCTTTTAATTCAATATTTTTCGATTGTAAGTAAGTATCTTTTTTAATTGCTCTGTTTAATAAAGCTTGTAAATCGTCTTTAGTAAAAGGATTTAATGTATAAACTTGGCATCTAGATAACAATGCTGGAATTACTTCAAAGCTTGGATTTTCTGTTGTTGCTCCTATAAGCGTAATCCAACCGCGTTCAACCGCGGCCAAAAGTGAATCTTGTTGCGATTTGCTAAAGCGATGAATTTCATCGATAAATAAAATAGGATTACGCGCCGTAAATAATCCGTGGTTAGATTTAGCTTTGTCAATTACTTCTCGAATATCTTTTACTCCAGAATTGATGGCGCTCAATGTATAAAACGGACGTTCACTTTCTTTGGCAATAATTTCTGCTAAAGTAGTTTTTCCTGTTCCGGGAGGTCCCCAAAATATTAATGAAGGAATAAAACCTGTTTGTAATTGTCGGGTTAAAATACCGTTTTCGCCCACAAGATGGTTCTGACTAACATAATCAGACAATTGCTTTGGACGAATTCTTTCAGCTAAAGGTGCTTCCATTGTAATGACGCTTTTAGAAAAACAAAAATACAAATCTTAAAGTTTAAATTTCTCATCAATACATCAGTTTAAATTTTTATCTTTCATTCTTATCAAATGACGATGACTAACAAGAAAAACAAACAACTTGTATTAACTCCCGATTTACTTATTTTACCAATGATTGGTGTGTTGTCCATTTGGATAATTTATTGGCTCGATTGGCGGTATTATTTAGAATTGTATCAGTATGGTGTTTATCCAAGATCATTGGTTGGATTGAGAGGTGTATTATTTAGTCCTTTTATTCATGGTGGATTAAAACATATATACAATAACTCAATTGCTCTTTTTGTATTGCTATTGTTATTGCAATTCTTTTATAAAAAACAAGCTTGGCAGGTTTTAGGTTGGGGCATTCTTCTCTCAGGATTTGGCACTTGGCTTATTGCAAGAGAAAGTCATCATATTGGAGCAAGTGGACTAATTTATGTTATGGTAAGTTTTATTTTCTTTAAGGGAATACAAACAAAACATTATCGATTAGTAGCATTGTCATTATTAATTGTTGTGCTGTATGGAAGTACAATTTGGTATATGTTTCCTGATGTAGAAGAAGGTGTTTCTTGGGAAGGACATTTAAGCGGTTTTATTGCAGGATTTATTTTGTCAATTTTTTTAAAAGCGCCAGAATATACCGAAACGGTTTATAAGTACGATTGGCAATCTCCTTTGTATGATCCAGATAATGATCCGTTTATGCAATGCTTTGATGAAGATGGAAATTTTATCATCATTCCAGAAGAACAAGTAAAATTACATCTTGTGCAAGAATGGTATCCGTATAGGAGTACGTTGCCCGTAACGCAAGATTATTTTGA
>CANQRD010000015.1 GCA_947626185.1 uncultured Flavobacterium sp. | reverse complement strand
CTATTAATGATTATTCGGTTTTAATAGCATCAACACCTTCGGTTACTGTAACATATACAATAACTGAATAAGTTATATCATTAAAAACGTAAGTGGTATACTTAGTTGTATGCTACTTTTAGTATTTATAATAATTGCTCTATTTACCTAAGATTTCTTACTTTTTATGTATGATAAATAAATTTACTTATAGTTTATTGTTGTTTTTTATTGCTGTATTATCTTGTAAAGCTAATATTGTTGTGACTAATGGATTAACGCACATAATAGCTATAAATGGTAAAAGTGTTTACAAAGGAAAAATTAGTATACAAAATACGGGTAATACTTCTCAAAACGTAAAGTTGTATCAAAAAGATTATAGCTATAATGCAGAGGGAATTTCTTCTTATCTAGATTTTGGTGAGAATGAAAGAAGTAATTTAAAGTGGATTAAATTAAGTTCAGATTTAGTAAAGGTTGCGGCAAAATCTACAGTAGACGTAGTATACGAAATTCATACCCCAGAGCAAGAATTACCTGGTAGTAACTGGAGTGTAATTTTAGTGGAACCAGTAGACGAACAATTAGCTTCAAATAATAAAGAGGGAGTGCAAATAAAAACAATAGTTCGTTTCGCTATTCAGATTATTACTAATAATAATTTAGAAGCCAATTCCCAATTAACATTTACCAATGTTTCGTTGACTAAAAATGCTGATAAAAATTACTTAGAGGTTGATATTGCTAATACAGGTGAATTGTTTCATAACGTAGTAAATACTTTAGAAGTTTTTGATAAAAATTCTGGAAATAAAATTGCTGAATTTAAGTCAGATACGCTTAGTTTATTACCCAATAATTCAAAGCGTTTCAAAATAGAAATAGCATCTTTGCCATTTGGCAACTATTTAGCAAGTTTATATGCTAGTACAAATGATGAAAATGTTTTTGGAATTAATATCGATTTAAATATTAAGAATGAATAAAACAATACTTGTTTTATTTTTATTATTACCTATCTGCTTTTGGGCTCAAAATATTTCCTTGGAAATTGTTCAGAAAAAAGAAACTTATCAGCCAGGGAAAATATATTCTTTACCTTTAAAAATTACAAATCATCAAGCTGTTTCTTTATCGTTGCAACAAAAAATTGTTGTACCAACGAATTGGCAATTGATAAATTTTGCAGAAGAAATAGATTTGGCTGCTAACGAATCTAAAATAATATTATGTCAACTATTTATAACCAATAATACTTCATTTGGAAATCATATTATTGATTTTCAGTTTTTATCTGCTCAATTTTCAGAAGAAATTATTTTTCCTGTCACATTAAATGTGGCAAAAGTGTCGAAAATAAGTGTTTCATCTTTCTCTAAAAATGAACTCATTAAAGCTGGTGATACAATTAGTGCAGTTTTTTTGGTAGCCAATAACGGTAATTCAGTGGAGAATATAAAGTTGAATTATCCGAAAGGTACACAAATCAATCAAAATGATTCTATTCAACTTTTGCCAGGACAACAAAAACAAGTTGTTATTTCAAAAATAACTAATGCTAAAACTTTATATCCTTCTTCTGTTTATTTACAATTAGAAGCATTAGTTAAGCAAGATTCTGTGATTTCAGCAAGAGCTTCTTCAAAAGTCAATATCATTTCGAATTTGAGTTTTAAGGAAGATATTTATTACCGATTTCCAATAGAAGCATCTACAATGTTGCTTTTTAGAAATAGATTGGGAGAAAGTGAAAGTGCAATACAATATGAATTAAAAGGAGAAGGAAATTTTGATCCATTAAAAAGAGATAGATATGCGTTTAGGTTCTTCGGACCAGATCGATTTGACTTTTCTTCTTTTTCTAACTACTCAGAATATTACTTTAATTATCAGAGTGAAAAGTTTTATTTTCACGTAGGAGATAAAAACTTTTCATCATCTTTATTAACTGAACAAGCAAGATACGGCACTGGAGCAGAACTTAGTTATAAGTTGAATAAATTTGAAGTTTTTACTTTTTATAATGTTCCTCGTTTTTTTTCATCTGTACAAAATGAATTTATGGTGGCTACCAAATATAATTTTCAGAAGGATAATTATATTAAGATAGGTTATTTATTGAAAAAAGAAAACGAAAATCAAGATCTTCAGTTTATTGAATCTCAATGGAAACTGGGTAAATCAATTAAACTTAAAGGAGAGTTTTCATTGAGTAAAGCCGAGAAAGATAATGGATATGCTTGGGTATTTAATGCCGAATATGTAAGAAGAAAAGTCAACGCTAACTTTAGCTATATTTATGCATCACCTTATTTTAAAGGATACTTTTATGCCACTAAATATTATAGAACTAATGTTAACTATCGGCTGTCTGATAAGTTTTCTGTTATATTAAATACTTTAAATGATTACAAAAATATTCAGAAAGATTCCATTGTCGGACAAGCTCCTACAAGGCAAAATGTACAAATGGGAATTAGATACAAAATAAATAACAACAATCTCTTTTCTGTTTTTGGAGGTAATCAAAAAGTAGATGATAAAATGGAAAAGAAGTTATTTAATTATGCTGAAAATTTTATTCGTTTAGAAACGCAAATACAAATTAAAAACTGGAGAGGTGTTTTGCAATCTTATTGGGCAAAAACCAATAATTATTTAATCAAAAACGAAGGTAATTCATCTATGTATACAGCTAGTTTAGAGTATAGTAAAAATAACACCGTAGTTAGTGCTTTTTCTAGTTACAATCAGTCTAAAAGATATGGAGATGACTTAAGATCTTATTATTTATTTGGAGGAAGATTTCAAACAAAAATTGGACATGAATTATCTATTAACGCGATGTATCAAAACTCACACGCGTTAGAAGACTATTATTTAAATCGTAATTTGTTAGATATAGGTATTATTTATCAGTTTTTACCCAATCATCAGCTTTATTTGCAGTCTAGGAATACTTTAGCTAAAGAGGAAATTCAAAATAAAGATTTTTCAGTTTTACTAAAGTACACGGTAAATATTAATGTACCCGTAAAAAAAATTAAAGAACGTGGTACTTTAGCAGGGAGAATAATGTCTAATTATAATACAGAAGGAATAAAATTGCTATTAGGTCAACAACTTGCGATTGTAGATAAGAACGGAAATTTTAAATTTAATAATCTTGTTCCTGGAAATTATTTTTTAGAAATAGATAGGCTAACATTAGATATTGATGATATACCAACCATTGGTATGCCAACTAGTATTACAATAGAAGAAGGGGAAAATTTTATTACATTTAATCTTGTTAGAGCTAGTGCAATTAAAGGTTCTTTTTTAGTTAATAATTTAAAAGATGATACTTTTAATCAAAAGGTAGTAGTAGAAGTAAGATCATCTTCTGGACAAATATTTAGTAAAATATGTACAATAAACGAACCTTTTTATTTCACTTATTTAATGCCTGGTAATTGGAAGGTAAGGATTTATGGTCATGATTTAGGTTCACAGTTTAAAATAGATAATGACGAATTTGACATAGCGTTGATGTCTAATGAAACTCAAGAGATTAATGTACATATTAGCAAAAAAGAACCAAAAATAAAGCTATTACAACCAGCTATTAAAGTGGGGTATTAAAAATAAGTAATACATGAAAACAAAATACAAGATAGGTGTTCTAGTAATAATGTTTTTATTTTCTAGTTTAACAACATTACAAGCGCAGTCAAGTGAAGGGAAACAAGTGTTTGTGAGATTAAAAGAAGTAGCTTTACTTGCAATAAAATCGACAAGTCAATCAATGTTATTTCAATTTAATGGTCCTAATCAGAGTGGTGAGCCATTAATTAACTCCAATGCCAATACTAGTACTTGGCTCAATTATACTTCGGCAATTGGAGTAAATACTAGTAATAGAACTATTTCTGCTCAGATAGATCATGCTGTTCCTGGAATTGATTTTATAATAAATGCAAGAAACTCAATTACAGGTAAAGGTGCATTAGGACAAAGCAATGGAAATGTTTTGCTCGCTACCTCTCCAAAAGTTATTTTGTCACAAATAGGAGGTGCTTATACAGGAATTGGACCAAATAATGGGCATCAGATAAATTTAGAAGCAAAAATAAGTGATTATTCTAAGCTTAGAGCTCTAAACAATCAGACAGTAACTATTATCTATACCATAAGTAATTAAGATTATGTATTTAGTATTTAATAAAAAAATGACGCAAGCCTTATTTTTTCTGTTTTGCTTAATGACTAATATTATTCATGTAAAAGCGCAAAGTATTTCTGTGATTGGTAATAATTGGCAAGTACCAATACCAGATATTACAATAGCTGGTGCAGATTATGCTGGTACTTATGAAAGTGCTGAAGATTTGTTTACTTTGAATGGAACACTTCCAGGACCACTACTAAATTTACTTGCAACAGATAAGGTTCAGGTTTTAGTGAATTTTCAACCTATTAATTGGAATAATAATTTGCAAATACAGATAAAACGAATTGGAGGGAGGTCTTTAATTGGAGGGATTTGTCTATTGTGTTCATCACAAATAGTCGGAGGACAAAATTATACCCCATTATTATCTTCTTCATTTTTGCTATTTTCAATACAAACAGCTGGTGTTTTAGGAATTGGAAATAGCCTTTCTTTCTCAGAAGTTAAAACACAATTAAAATTATCTGGTGTATCTGTTACTTTGCCAGCAGATAGTTATGAAGGAACTGTTATTTTTACAATTTCTCAATAAAATTAAAGACAAAATAAATTGATAAGTAAATAATTTGGCTTTCTAATAAACATTAAATAAGATAAAAAAACGCAGTAATCATAGTTGAATAATAAATCTTATTTTTGTGTTTTTAGTAAACAAAAACATGAAACAAAACATTTACTATATCGGGATTATTATTGTATTGCTATTGTTTATAAGTTGTAAACATCAACCTAATAAGGAAAAAACACTACAAAACAATAATTTGGTTACTTATGCCAAAGGTTTTTCTATACAAGAATATGATAATTTTTCTTTACTTACCATTCATCAACCTTGGGCAAATGCCAAACAAAATTTTTCTTATATTCTACACAAAGAAGAGATACAGTTACCAGATTCGCTAAAACAATATCCTACCATACAAATTCCAATAAAAGAAATAGTTTGTACTTCAACAACCCATCTGCCTGCATTAGAAGTGTTAGATTTACTAGGTACATTAAAGGGCTTTGCTGGGTTAAATTATGTTTCTAGTAACAAAGTCGTTGAGTTGATTTCTGAAGGGAAAATAAAGGAAGTTGGCGAAAATGAAAACTTAAATGTAGAAACGATTATAGACTTACAGCCCAATGTAATAATTGCATTTGCGATGGACAGTGAAAATAAAGCATTGCAAACAATAAAAAATGCAGGAATTCCAGTGATTTATAACGGAGATTGGACAGAAAATAATCCTTTAGGAAAAACAGAGTGGATAAAACTTTTTGGATTGTTATTTGATAAAAAGAAAGAAGCATTTGATTTTTTTGATAAAGTAGTTGACGATTATAATGCTACCCTTAAATTAGTGAAGAATGTAAAGAGAAAACCTACAGTATTAAGCGGTGTAATGTATTCTGATGTTTGGTATTTACCAGAAGGAAACAGTTGGGCAGCGGTTTATTTTCATAATGCTCAATCTGATTATTTATGGAAAGATACTAAAGGAACGGGAAGCTTGGCTTTGTCTTTCGAAAAAGTATTTGAAAAAGCACAAGATGCAGAATTTTGGATTAATCCAGGACATTATGAAACATTAAATGATTTAGAAAAGGCAAACCCTCATTACAAACAATTTAGTGCATTTAAGAATAAAAAAATATATTCAATGGCATTGACGAAAGGTGTAAACGGAGGAACAGTTTTTTATGAACTTGGACCACTACGGCCGGATGTGGTTTTAAAAGATTTGATAAAAATTTTCCATCCCGAATTGTTACCAAATTATCAACCTTTTTTTTATAAGCAATTACAATAATTATGAAACAACAGCTTTGGTGGTTTATTTTGTGCATATTAGTTGCTTTGCTTTTTGTTTGTAATATTTCATTTGGAGCAGTTAAAATTCCTTTCAGTGAAGTAGTATCTATATTATTAGGAAACGATACTCAAAAAGCTTCTTGGAAATATATTGTTTTAGAATATAGGTTGCCAAAAGCTATTGTAGCAATATTAACAGGAATAGCGCTTTCGGTAAGTGGTTTGTTAATGCAAACACTTTTTAGAAATCCTATGGCAGAATCGTATGTCTTAGGGGTAAGTTCTGGAGCTAGTTTAGGTGTAGCTTTTGTAATTATGGGAAGCGCAGGCTTGCCTTCTTTTTTATTGCCATATATTGTGTCTGGTTATTCTTTGGTTTTAGTTTCTATTTTAGGAAGTATGGCGCTGTTACTTGTTATATTAATGGTGTCTAATAAGGTAAATAATTCAGTAATTGTATTAATAGTCGGACTAATGTTTGGGAGCTTTGCCAATGCTGTAGTAGGTATTTTGAGTTATTTTAGTGAAGCAGAGCAATTGAAAATGTTTACACTTTGGGCATCCGGAAGTTTAGGAAATCTAACGACAAACATGATTGTAATTTATACAATAGTTATTTTAATTGGATTATTATTGGTTTTGATATCGATTAAAAAACTTGACGTGTTATTATTAGGTGATTCTTATGCTAATTCGTTAGGCGTAAATGTAAAGCAGTCTCGAAATGTAATTATTGTTATTGCTAGCTTATTGGCAGGTTCTGCTACTGCTTTTGTTGGTCCGATAGCATTTATAGGTTTAGCAGTACCGCATATGGCGCGACTTTTATTTCGAAAAAGTACTCATTCTACTTTAGTAATTGGTTGTGTATTGTTAGGCAGCGCAGTAATGCTATTATGTGATATGTTAACGCAAGTAGGAGGAGAAATTGTTTTTCCAATCAATGCAATTACAGCAATATTTGGTGCGCCAATTGTAGTGTTTTTAACCTTTAGATATCGATTTTTTTAGATGTCATAAAAATGTAGTAAAAGTAAGCTTGATGAGTAGTTTTTAAATTATCTTTGCAAGCTGTAAATAGATGATATGAAGTTCGAATTATTACATACCGATGTACAGTCACGTGCGCGTGCAGGAAAAATTACAACTGATCATGGTGTTATTGAAACACCTATTTTTATGCCAGTTGGAACTGTTGCTACCGTAAAGGGAATTCATCAACGAGAGTTGAAACAAGAAATTAATCCTGATATTATTTTAGGAAATACATACCATTTGTACTTAAGACCAAAAGTTGAAATTTTGAAGCAAGCAGGTGGGTTGCACAAATTTATGAATTGGGATAGAAATATCTTAACGGATAGTGGTGGTTTTCAAGTTTATTCTCTTTCTGCTAATAGAAAAATTAAAGAAGAAGGAGTTAAGTTTAAATCTCATATAGATGGTTCATACCATTTCTTTTCTCCTGAAAATGTAATGGAAACTCAACGTGCTATTGGTGCGGATATTATTATGGCATTTGATGAGTGTACTCCTTATCCGTGTGATTATCGCTATGCAAAACGTTCGATGCATATGACACATAGATGGTTAGACCGTTGTGTTACTCATTTTAATAAAACACCAGAATTATACGGGTATTCTCAAGCATTATTTCCTATAGTGCAAGGAAGTACTTATAAAGATTTACGTGCACAATCTGCAGAGTATATTGCTAATGTTGGAGCAGAGGGAAATGCAATTGGAGGATTATCAGTTGGTGAACCAGCAGAAGAAATGTACGCAATGACCGATGTGGTAACTTCAATTTTACCTGTAGATAAACCAAGGTATTTAATGGGAGTGGGTACACCTATAAACATTCTAGAAAATATTGCTTTGGGTATTGATATGTTTGACTGTGTAATGCCAACACGTAATGCTAGAAATGGTATGTTGTTTACATCAGAAGGAATTATCAATATAAAAAATAAAAAGTGGGAAGATGATTTTTCTCCAATTGATCCAATGGGACATACATGGGTAGATACAGAATATTCAAAAGCGTATTTACGTCATTTATTTGCCGCTAATGAATCGTTAGGAAAACAAATTGCCTCTATTCATAATCTTGGTTTTTACATGTGGTTGGTAAGAGAAGCACGCGTACAAATTTTGGCAGGCACATTCTATGAATGGAAAAACAAAATGGTTAAAAAATTAGGAGAGAGACTATAATTTAATAGGGAAATAGTTAGCAAATGAAAATTTTAGACTGGTATATTTTAAAGCGATATTTAGCCACTTTTTTTGTGATGCTATTGCTATTTGTGCCAATTGGAATTGTAATTGATGTTTCGGAAAAAATCAATAAAATTATTGAGAAAAAAGTTCCGCTTCAACCTATATTAGGATACTATTTAGATTTTACAATCTATTTTGCAAATATGCTATTTCCTATATTTCTGTTTATTTCAATTATTTGGTTTACCTCAAAATTAGCCAATAATACAGAAATTGTTGCAATTTTAAGTTCAGGAATTTCCTTTGGAAGATTTCTTCGTCCGTATTTAATAGGAGCAACTTTAATATCGCTTTTATCCTTAGCGATGGCTATGTATATTGTACCTAAAGCCAGTGCTGGATATAATGATTTTCGTTATAAATATTTAAAAAACGATCAAGTCCGAGAAAGCCAGAATGTATACAAACAAATAAATGAAAATGATTTTATTTACGTTAGTAATTTCAACTATTCGAATAATACTGGTTTTAATTTCTCATTAGAACATTTTGAAGGTAATAAGCTATTGTCAAAAGTAACGGCGAGAAGAATAGAATGGAATGAAGAAACAAAAATGTATACACTCTATGATTATATAAGACGTGATATTGGAGAACACGACGATATTATTGAAACAGCCGATTCAAAAGAATTAGCACTGGATTTTGATATAGATGATTTAAGCCCTGTAGTTTATGCAGCGGAAACAATGACGCTTGGTCAATTAAATCGATTTATTGAAAAAGAAAGATTGCGCGGTTCATCCAATATTAATGTGCATTTAGTAGTTTTATATAAAAAATATAGCGTACCAGTATCTGCATTTATCCTTACAATTATTGCTGTTTCTGTATCTTCTATGAAAAGAAGAGGAGGTATGGGGGTTAATTTAGCAATTGGTATCGCTCTTGCGTTTATATATGTGTTTTTTGATAAAATTTTTAGCGTTTTAGCAGAAGCATCAAGTATGTCGCCATTAATAGCAGTTTGGTTTCCCAATATTGCATTTTCAATTTTAGCTTTATTTTTATTAAGAAATGCTCGTAGGTAAAGAAAATTTAAAGAGTAACTTACTATTACATTTAATCGTTTTTGTTTGGGGATTTACAGCCATTTTAGGTAATTTAATTACCCTAGAGGCATTACCTCTAGTATGGTACAGAACAGCTATCGCAGTGATCACTCTTTTATTATTGTTTTTAGTAAAAAGACAACATATTGGAGTAACTAAAAAAAATCTTTGGACGTTTTTAGGTGCGGGTGTAATTATTTGTTTTCATTGGCTTACTTTTTTTTGGGCTATAAAAGTTTCTAACGTTTCGGTTACTTTGGCTTGTATTTCTACCGGCGCTTTTTTTACTTCAATATTAGAACCTATATTTTATAAGCGCAAGATAATTGCTTATGAAGTGTTTTTCGGATTTATTGTTGTTTGTGCTATAGGCTTAATATTTAGCGTAAGTACACAGTATGTTGCGGGAATATGTTTAGCACTTACAGCTGCTTGTTTATCTGCAGTATTTTCCATTATAAATGGTAAATTGGCCAAAGAATCGTCAGCTTCTATTATTACTTTGTATGAAATGATTGGAGGGTTATTATTACTATCAATTTATCTAGCAATATCTGGTGGCTTTACTACCTCATTTTTTGATTTAACCATGCAAGATTGGATTTGGTTAATTATTTTAGGAACAATATGTACCGCTTTTGCATTTATTGGATCGGTATACGTGATGAAATTTCTAACGCCTTTTACAGTAATGCTAACGGTTAATATGGAACCTATTTACGGTATTCTGATGGCAATACTATTATTTAAAGACAGCGAAAAAATGAGCATCGAATTTTACATCGGTGCCTTACTTATATTAAGTACAGTAGTATTAAACATTATCGTTAAAAAACGCGAAAGGAAAAAACTTGCTAAAATATAGTATGGCTATATACAGGAAAATTTTATCTTTGTAGTTCGTAAATGACACTAAAATTTATTCATAAATGGAATATTTAGATTTTGAGCTTCCTATAAAAGAGCTTGAGGAGCAATTAGTAAAATGTACATTGATTGGAGAAGAGTCTGATGTAGATGTATCAATTACATGCTCACAAATCGAGCAGAAATTAGAAGAAACAAAAAAGAATATATATAAAAATTTGACACCTTGGCAAAGGGTTCAATTATCAAGACATCCAAACAGACCTTATACTGTAGATTATATTAAGGCACTTTGTGGAGATACTTTTTTAGAACTTTTCGGAGATAGAAATGTAAAGGACGACAAAGCAATGATTGGTGGTTTAGGTAAAATTGGCGATCAAAGTTTTATGTTTATTGGGCAACAAAAAGGTTACAATACTAAAACAAGACAGTATAGAAACTTTGGTATGGCTAACCCAGAAGGATATAGAAAAGCTTTGCGATTAATGCAAATGGCAGAGAAATTCAATATTCCTATCATTACTTTAATTGATACTCCAGGTGCGTATCCAGGATTGGAGGCAGAAGAAAGAGGACAAGGAGAAGCTATTGCTCGTAACATATACGAAATGTTTCGTATAAAAGTACCTATTATCTGTATTATTATTGGAGAAGGTGCATCAGGTGGAGCTTTAGGTATTGGTGTTGGAGATCGTGTAACAATGTTAGAAAATACTTGGTATTCAGTTATTTCACCAGAATCTTGTTCATCTATTTTATGGAGAAGTTGGGAGTATAAAGAAAGAGCTGCTGAGGCACTTAAGTTAACTTCTTTCGATATGAAGAAAAGCAAGTTAATCGACGATATTATTCAAGAACCATTAGGAGGAGCTCACTCAGACAGAGAAGCAACTTTTGATGCAGTAAGAAATTATATTGTAACAACGTATAAAGATTTAGCAGCTATGCCTGTAAAAAAACTATTAGAAGAACGTATGGATAAGTACTTCGAAATGGGAGAGTATAAAAGCTAATAATAAATAAAGAACAAAAAAAATCCGAGTTTTTTAGCTCGGATTTTTTTTGCTCATTTTAGTCTTATATTTTTACTCAATAAAATAGAATTATTATACCAATTAATTATTCTGTTGATATAAAAGAATTATTTTTGTGCTATGGAGAATGCAAAAGATATACGACCAATTGGAAAGTCGTTTTCTAAAGAAATTATTGCTTTAGAAAAAGGGAAACTACCACCTCAAGTAACTGATTTTGAGGAGGCAGTACTTGGTGCAATGATGATTGATAAAAAAGGTATTGATGAGGTAATAGATATTCTACAACCCGATGCTTTTTACAAAGAAGGACATAAGTATATTTTTGAAGCAATAGATCAGTTGTTTGTTGGTAATCAACCAATTGATTTACTTACTGTTTCGGCACAATTAAGAAAAAATGGCAAATTAGAAATTGCTGGTGGCGATGCTTATTTAGTTGGATTAACTCAAAAAATTAGTTCCTCGGCTCATATAGAGTTTCACTCTCGTATTATTCTTCAAAAGTTCATTCAACGTAGTTTAATTCGTATTTCCAATGAAATCATTGAAGAGGCTTATGATGAAACAACAGACGTTTTTGATCTGTTAGACAAAGCAGAAGCGCGTTTGTATGAAGTAACCCAAGGAAATATTAAGAAGAGTTCCGAAACAGCTCAAAGTTTAGTTGCTCAAGCTAAAAAGCGAATTGAAGAGATTAGTAAAAAAGAAGGGTTAAGTGGCTTGGCTACAGGATTTCATCGTTTAGATGAATTAACTTCTGGTTGGCAACCAAGTGATTTAATTATTATTGCAGCTCGTCCGGGTATGGGTAAAACGGCTTTTGTATTATCTATGGCTCGAAATATTGCTATCGAAACAGGAGCTGGAGTAGCTTTCTTCTCCTTAGAGATGTCATCTGTACAGTTAATCACTCGTTTAATTTCTTCTGAAACGGGGCTTTCTTCTGAAAAACTGCGTACAGGAAAACTTGAAAAACACGAATGGGAGCAATTAAACGTAAAGGTAAAAGATTTAGAAAGAGCGCCTTTATTTATTGATGACACTCCTTCTTTGTCTATTTTTGATTTACGAGCAAAAGCAAGACGTTTGGCTTCTCAATACGGAATTAAACTAATCATTATCGATTATTTGCAGTTAATGACAGCTGGAGGAAACTCGAAAGGTGGTGGAAATCGTGAACAAGAAATATCGACTATTTCCCGAAACCTTAAAGCATTGGCAAAAGAGCTAGACGTACCTGTTATTGCGCTTTCTCAGCTTTCGCGTGCTGTTGAAACTCGTGGTACTTCAAAACGCCCTTTATTGTCTGATTTAAGGGAATCTGGAGCTATTGAACAAGATGCAGATATTGTATCATTTATTTATCGTCCAGAGTACTATAAGATTGAAGAATGGGATGATGAAGAGCGCACACCAACAGCTGGTCAGGCTGAATTTATTGTTGCAAAACATAGAAATGGTGGATTGGATAATATCCGTCTGAAGTTTTTAGGAATGTTTGGTAAGTTTGACAACTTAGACGAAGATATGTTATCAATGGATGTAGGAGCTTTTGGAAGTGGTATTTATTCATCCTCTTTAAACGAAAATAAAGAAAATAAAATTATGACACAGTCACTACCATCTGCTAGAGATGTGTTTGGGGATGATAGTGATGTTCCGTTCTAAAGAAAATAATATAATTTAAAAAAGCCAATGTTAATAAGTTTACATTGGCTTTTAAGTTATATCTATAAAAAAAACCACTTTATTTAAAGTGGTTTTAATTTAGTAGCGGGAACAGGACTCGAACCTGTGACCTTCGGGTTATGAGCCCGACGAGCTGCCTACTGCTCTATCCCGCGATCTTGTGGTGCAAATATACAACTATTAATGTTGAAATAGCAAATATAAATAGCTGAAAAATAAAATATTTATTTAGAATAAGACAAAATGATTATTTATTATAAATATCAGAGCTATTTTTAGAGTTGTTATTACTAATACTTGAAAAAGATAGAGGTAATGTTTTTTTTATAATTAGTTAACGAGTTTGTCATAAAAAATTATTAAGTTTATGAAATACAATATTTACAAAATAGTACTAATCATAAAATTCTTTTAATAAATAATAATAGTATGAAAATAGATACCTCTAAATTCGACAAGGTTTTAGCAGCATCTGAAGATTACAATCACGTTAATCATCAACCAGATGGAAGTACAGAAACTCCTAGAAATACAGCAAAAAAGACGATGCCTTTTGCTGATCAAATGGGAAACTATAATCGTAACAAACCTATTCCGAATAAATCGTTAGAAAATTCAAAAGCCTATATTGTAGGAAGCGGAATTGCTGGTTTGGCTACTGCTTATTATTTTATACGTGATGGAAGAATGCCTGCTGAAAATATTATTTTCTTAGAAAATTTAGCTGTTGAAGGTGGTTCTTTAGATGGATCTGGAAATCCGCACGATGGCTACCTTATTCGCGGTGGACGAGAAATGGAAATGGCGTATGAAAACTTATGGGACATGTTTCAGGATATTCCAGCGTTAGAATTGCCAGAGCCTTATAGTGTTTTAGACGAGTATAGATTATTGAATGATAATGATCCAAATTATTCAAAATCAAGATTGATTCACAATCAAGGAGTTGTACAAGATTTTAGTAAGTTTGGTTTAAATAAAAAAGACCAATTAGCTATTGTTAAGTTATTGCTTAAAAAGAAAGAAGAACTAGATAACTTATCTATTGAACAATACTTTAGTGAAACTTTCTTAGCTAGTAACTTCTGGACGTTTTGGCGTACAATGTTTGCTTTTGAAAACTGGCATAGTTTATTAGAGTTTAAGTTGTATATGCACCGTTTCCTTCATTTAATTGATGGTTTAAAGGATTTATCCTCTCTTGTATTCCCAAAATACAATCAGTATGACACTTTCGTTCGTCCTTTAAAAGATTATTTAAAAGCAAAAGGAGTGAAGTTTGAATTCAATATTTTGGTAACAGATTTAGACTTGCAAATTAATACAGAAGGAAAAGTAGTAAAAGGATTGATTACCAAACAAAATAATAAAGAAGAAGTTATTTCTATTTCTGAAAATGATTTTGTTGTTGTTACTACTGGATCAATGACAGAAGATACTTCTTATGGAACAAATACAACAGTTCCAATTCAAAAAGTAGATAACTCTACTAGTGGGAAAAGTCCAGGTTGGATGCTGTGGAAAAATTTAGCTGCAAAAAGTCCAATTTTTGGTAATCCAGAAAAATTCTGCACAAACATAGATAAATCATCATGGGAATCTGCAACGCTTACTTGTAAGCCATCAGCTCTTGTTGATAAGTTGAAAGAATATGCTGTCAATGATCCTTATTCTGGAAAGAGTGTAACAGGAGGTATTATTACTATTACAGACTCCAACTGGTTAATGAGTTTTACTTGTAACAGACAACCACACTTTCCAGACCAACCAGAAGATACGTTAGTTCTTTGGGTATATGCTTTGTTTATGGATAAAGAAGGGAATTATATCAAGAAAACAATGCCAGCTTGTACAGGAAACGAGATATTAGCAGAATTATGTTATCATATTGGAATTTTAGACAAGCTTGATAATGTAATTGAAAATACAATTGTACGTACAGCATATATGCCTTATATTACTTCAATGTTTATGCCAAGAGCAAAAGGTGATCGTCCGGCTGTAGTACCCGAAGGATGTAAAAATCTTGGATTAATAGGGCAGTTTGTTGAAACAAATAATGACGTTGTATTTACAATGGAAAGTTCGGTAAGAACAGCTAGATTAGCAGTTTACGGACTTTTAAATTTAAATAAACAAGTTCCAGATATTAGCCCAATGCAATATGATATTCGTCATTTATTGAAAGCTACAAAAACTTTAAATGATGATAAAGCTTTTGCAGGAGAAGCACTTTTAAAACGTATTCTTAAAGGGACTTATTATGAGCATATTTTGCCAATTGGTAGAGAAGGAGATATTCCTGAAGAAGCACACGAAGAGCATGAATCATACCTCGTTGAACAATTTACTAGATTTAAAGATTGGATTAAGGGAGTAAGAGATTAATAAAATAAAAAAAGGTCCGACATAGTTACCGGACCTTTTTGTTTATATCTAATTGAAAATTTTTATAGCGATTTAGCTAAATTAGTTGCCGAAAAATCCCAATTTAAGTGAGGTAAAAGTGCTTTAATATATTTTTCTTTGTCTGCATTATAAGTAGTTAGATAAGCATGCTCCCAAATATCGATAACTAATAACGGTGTACCTAACTTTAATGTTAACGGGTTTTGATTATCATCAGTAATTATTAGCTGTAATTTACTGGAACGATCTTTTACTAACCAAAGCCAACCAACGCCTTTGTAATTCATTGCTTGCGCAATTATTTCTGTTTTCATTGCTGAATACGAACCAAAGCTTTGATTAATTAAACTACTTAATTCTGCATTAGGTGAAGTTGTTTTGGTTTTCGAAATCGATTGCCAAAAGAAGTTGTGATTGTAAAAGGCTCCTGCTAAATCAGCTATTTTATCTTCCGTATTGGTAATTTTGTTTAAAATACCGGTTAGGCTATCATTTACTAATGGAGAACTGTGCAAAGCTGTATTTAGATCATTTGCATAATTAAGATGTATAATCTGATAATGCAATTTCATTTCTTCCGAATTAAATATATTGCCAACTTCCTCATAATTGTAAGGTAAGACAAACATTTCAAACGGGCCTTGTTTAGTTTTTACATTAGAAATATCAAATTCAGATTTTTTTGGTGCAATGAACTCTTCTCTTTTAGGTATTTCTACTTCTATTAAATCATTGTTTTTATGACAGGAAAAAAATGTAACTACAATGATTAATGAAAAAGAATAAAATAAAAAGGATTTGTAATTCATTAGTATTTAAGAATTGATTTAGCTAGTTTAATGTATTCTTGTTTTGCCTCTTTTGTAGAGAGATGATTAATTTGTTGCCAAGCATTAAATTTAAACGCTTTTTTTAAATCTGTAGACATGTCTTCAAAATCATGATGACTTAGCCCATTTGTGGCTTGTTTATAATAAGCATAAATGCGTAACATAACATCTGGAGCTAAATTTTTAGCTTCATTTGATATTTTATTATATGCCTCTGCAAAGTCTTTGTCTAATTGGTTATTCATTACAGTTTTCTTGCAATTACAGTTTTATTACCTACTGCTTTTTGATTTAAAACAACATCTACTTTTGTACCTACTGGAAGATATAAATCTACCCTAGAGCCAAATTTAATAAATCCGGCATCTTCACCCTGCACTACTTGCATTCCAGGCTTAGCATAGTTTACAATACGCTTTGCTAATGCTCCAGCAATTTGACGGTACATAATATCACCAAAATATTTGTTGTCAATTACAACTGTTGTTCTTTCGTTTTCTTCGCTAGCTTTTGGATGCCAAGCTACTAAATATTTTCCTGCGTGATATTGACTGTATTTTACCAATCCACTTAAACCATATCTTGTTACGTGTACATTTATTGGAGACATAAATATAGAAACCATCAAACGTTTGTCTTTAAAGTATTCTGGTTCATAAACCTCTTCAATGACAACAACTTTACCATCAACAGGAGCAAGAATAATATCTTCTTTAGGAGTAACAGATCTGTTGGGGTTTCTAAAAAATTGAAGTACTAAAATTAAAAGGATTAGTATGATCGATGAAAGCGTCATTCTCAACCATTCAACAGTAATTAAGTAGTCAAATAATACGATAATAGCCACAGTTGTGACTAAAGAGTAAAAAATAATTTTAGTTCCTTCCTTGTGAAACATAGTTATAGAATTTGAAAAATAATATATAATAATGGGGAAATAAATAAAATACTGTCTAAACGATCTAGTATCCCACCGTGTCCGGGCATTATATTTCCGCTATCTTTTACACCAGCTTCTCTTTTAAAGTGAGATTCTACTAAATCACCCAGTGTTCCAAATAGCCCTACAAAAATAGCACTTGCAATCCAAATATACACACTAAAAAATGTAAAATACGAACTTAGTATAATTGAGGCTATAATTGCAAACAATATTCCTCCTAATAATCCTTCTATTGTTTTTTTAGGAGATATTCTTTCGAATAGTTTATTTTTTCCAAAACGTTTTCCAATAATATAAGCAAAGGTATCATTTGTCCATACTAAAATTAGCACACCAATAATTATTTGCGGTTTATAACCATCTTGTGTAAAGGGTAAATTTATTAATGCTGTAAATGTGCCCAAGATATAACCGATAAAAATAATCAATTTTACAGGAAAACTTCTATTGGGTTTTTTAGTAGTAAATAATTCAGCAGAAATAGCTATAATAACTAAAGCAGTAGCTATTACAAAAGTGTTGATAGGTAGATAAATTGCTGTTTGAAAAATTGCAGCTATTACAATTAGCGATAAACTAATGCATAGTGTTTTAGAGAGTTTAATAAGTTTTGAAAACTCATAGGCCGCAATGACCATGAAAATACTAAAAAGGAATTTGAAGCTAAACGCACTATAAAGCGTGGCACTAATAAGCAAAACAATATATACTATTCCTGATATTGTTCTTTTAATTGTTTCAGACATATGTTTAGAGATCTTCTAATAATAATAAATAAAGGTTTTTTGCTGATCGACCGTAAGTTAAAAAATCTTTATTAGCCGAAGGGTTAAAGCAATTTATAGCAGTAATATTACTAGGAATAGCCTGACTATATTTTTTCTTTATTTCTCTAAGTCCATCACTTTTAGTTCTTGTAATTTGACTTGTTGCTGCAATAATAATAATATTGTCAGGTATGTCATGTGGTTTGTTGTCTTTTAATTGTTTTTCGCAAAATAAAATTGCTCCATCATCTGCAATTAAACTTTCACAACTAGCTACAAAAAAGGAGGGATGTTTTGGGTTTGTAAAATTTACATTATTACTTTTAAGTAAAGAATGAAACTGCTTTTCATGTGTTAAAGCTTCTTTTTCAAACCAATCATTTTCTACTAAAATATTAATAAATGCTTCTGTAAGTTCTTGTTGAGTTTCACAGTATATGAATTTGCCGCCATTGTTTTTAAAGTTAATGGTAAATAACTCGTCTACGGGAATAACAATTTCGGGAAGATATTGGCTTTTATCTTCTTCAACTTCATCGATTTGTTTTGGCGATAGAAACGTGTTAATTAGCTTTTTTAGAAAACTCATACAAACTGTACAGAGATAATATGGTTTTGATAATAAATTCAAAGATAAAAAAAATCTTAACTTAAATAAGCTTTAAGTTAAGATTTTATATGTAAAGTAGTGTAGTTTTTGTATACTAAGTTAATTCAGTATCTGTATTTGGTTGATCATGAATAATCTCTTCTACTAGTGCTTCACTTTCAAAAGGTCTTTTTCCGAAGATATTTTCAAGATCTTGTTTGAAAATTACTTCTTTTTCACATAGTAAATCGGCTAATTGAATTAATTTATCTCTGTGCTCTGTTAAAATTGCTTGTGCTCTTTCATATTGACCTTCAATTATCTTTGAAATTTCTTGATCAATTACTCTTGCTGTTTCTTCAGAATAGGGCTTGCCAAAATTGTATTCACTTTGTCCTGATGAATCATAAAAAGTAATATTTCCTAGCTTTTCATTTAAACCATAAATTGTTACCATTGACTTAGCTTGTTTAGTAACTTTTTCTAGATCACTTAGTGCACCTGTAGAAATTTTGTCGAAAATAATTTTTTCTGCAGCTCTTCCTCCCATAGTAGCACACATTTCATCAAGCATTTGCTCCGTTCTAACAATTTGTCTTTCGGCAGGTAAATACCAAGCTGCACCCAAACTTTGACCTCTTGGAACAATGGTTACTTTTACTAATGGAGCGGCATGTTCGCACATCCAACTTACTGTAGCATGACCAGCTTCATGTATAGCAATAGCATATTTTTCTTCTGGTGTAATAATTTTATTTTTCTTTTCTAAACCACCAACAATTCTGTCAACTGCATCTAAGAAGTCTTGCATATCCACTTCTTTTTTGTCTTTACGTGCAGCAGTAAGAGCTGCTTCGTTACAAACATTCGCAATATCTGCTCCTGAGAAACCTGGTGTTTGTTTTGCTAAGAAATCAATGTCAAGATTATCAACTTTTTTAATATTTCTTAAGTGAACATTAAAAATAGCTTCACGCTCTTTTACATCTGGAAGATCAACATAAATTTGTCTGTCAAAACGACCTGCACGTAAAAGCGCTTTATCTAATATTTCTGCACGGTTTGTTGCTGCCAATACAATTACATTTGTATGTGAGCCGAAACCATCCATTTCTGTTAATAATTGGTTTAATGTGTTTTCTCTTTCATCGTTTGAGCCAGAGAAATTACTTTTACCACGAGCTCTACCAACTGCGTCAATCTCATCAATAAAGATAATAGCTGGTGATTTTTCTTTCGCCTGTTTAAATAAGTCACGTACACGTGATGCACCAACTCCAACAAACATTTCAACAAAATCAGAACCAGATAAAGAGAAGAAAGGTACTTGTGCTTCTCCAGCTACTGCTTTAGCTAGTAATGTTTTTCCTGTTCCTGGAGGTCCAACTAATAAAGCTCCTTTTGGAATTTTACCTCCAATTGATGTGTATTTTTCTGGATTTTTTAAAAACTCAACTATTTCAACTATTTCGTCTTTAGCTCCTTCTAAACCAGCAACATCTTTAAAAGTTACTTTTACATCGTTTTTTTCGTCAAATAATTTAGCTTTCGATTTTCCGATAGAGAAAATTTGTCCACCTCCACCAGCACCACCTCCACCAGTCATTCTTCTCATCATAAATAGCCAGAAAGCTATAATGATAATGATAGGTAAGAAGTTAATAAAAAGATCACCCCAATTGCTGTCAGGTTCAGAACTATAGTCTTGAATTTTATTTTCAGCTGCAGCTTCTCCTAATTTATTTTGAAAAATTTCTGAATTTCCAATCTCAGTAATGTATTGCGGACCATTGTTTTCTTTGCCAAGAATGGATTTTTTTTGTAGATTTTCAAACTCAGAGCTCTTTAAAGCTTCTTTTGTTAAATAAACTTTAGCTACAGAACGATTAAATTCTACTTTTTCTACTTTTCCATCATTTAGGTACTCGAAAAATTTAGATAAGCTAAGCTGTTTAGAATCACCAATTCCACTTCCGTTTGATAAAAAATTGAAAACCATGAATATAACTATTATACTTGCGTATAAAATCCATGGTTTAAATTTTGGTTTATTCTGGTTTGGTTTTATGTTACCTGCCATGAAAATATATTTTTTAAGGTTTAATATTGACTATTAATTGTTGTGATTCGCGCATCTCCCCATAAACTTTCTATGTTGTAATATTCGCGTATCGCTTTTTGAAATACATGTACAACGATATTTACATAGTCCATCAATACCCATTCTGCACTAACTTCTCCTTCAATATGCCATGGTTTGTCATGTAATTCTTTAGAAACTACTTTTTGTACAGAACCAGCAATAGCATTTACTTGAGTATTAGAGTTTCCATCACAAATAATAAAATAGTCACAAGGTGTATTATCGATTTCTCTTAGATCAAGAATTTGTATATTTTCTCCTTTAACGGCTTCAATTCCTTTGATAATATTTGCAATCAATTCGTCGTTGTTGATAGTTTTGTTTGTCATTTATCGATTTTATCTTAATTTTCTAATTTAACAAAAATATGTTTCCTAATTTTGGACTCAAATATAATGAATCGCTTCCGATTAGGCTATAATTATTTTATATGAATATCATCAAACTCGATGCCACAGCGTCTACTAATACTTATTTAAGAGAATTATTGAATAGTTGTGAATTAGAAAATTTTACAACTGTGGTTACTGAAAATCAATTTGCAGGTAGAGGACAGCGAGGTGCTGAATGGGTTGTTGAAGCGGGTAGTAATCTGACTTTTAGTGTTTTGGTTTCTAATTTTACAGGGGGTTTTACCAGTGTTTTTGATTTAAATGTCATGATAGCTTTATCTATTGTAAAGGCATTGAAAAAAAATACAAATCTTTCTTTTTTTATAAAATGGCCAAATGACATTATGTCGCAAAATAAAAAAATTGGTGGCATACTCATCGAAAATATTCTAAAATCGGATGGGAGTATTACTTCTATTGTTGGAATTGGTATTAATGTAAACCAAACAAATTTTACGCAATTAGAGCAGGCTAGTTCGTTAAAATTATTGAGTGGTGAAATGATAGATAAAGAGCTTTTGCTACAACAAATTATTGAAGAAATAAAGCAAGGGTATGCTGATCTTAAAGATCAAAAAGAAAAAGTAATTTGGCGAGAATACAAAGAAGTATTATTTAGAAAAAATAAAGTTTCTACTTTTCAGTTACCTTCTGAAGAAAAATTTGTCGGAATAATTAGAGATGTAACTAATTATGGGAAATTAGTTGTGCAGTGCGAAGATAACGAACAGAAAGAATTTGCAATAAAAGAGATTAAGCTTTTATATTAATGCTTAATCTCTTAGATGAAATTCTATTTGGTGTGTTTTATTGAAATCGAATTAATACAGTATCTCTGTCCAGTTGTTTCTTGAGGGCCGTCTGGGAAAACATGCCCTAAGTGTCCATTGCAGTTGGAACAAACTACTTCTACGCGTACCATTCCGTGTGATAAATCTTTAACGTAGGTAATGCTACCTTCGATGGCTTGGTCGAATGAGGGCCAACCGCAATGTGAATTAAATTTATTGTCAGCATTAAATAATAATTGCCCGCATCCAGCACAATTGTATTGTCCTTTTTCATAAAAGTCATTATAACTTCCAGTAAATGGACGTTCTGTTCCTTTTTCTCTTAAAATATAATATTCTTCGGGGGTTAGGATTTCTTTCCACTCTTCAGGTGTTGTGTTTTTATTCTTCTTCATGCTTATTCTATTTTTGTATTATTACAAATTATTTTCTGTAATAAAATCTCTAATTCTTTCGATTACTTTTTTATCTCCTAAAATTTTACGATGCCCTAGACCTTTAGTTACCATTATTTTGGAGTTTTTTGCATGTTTGTTAATTTGATAAGCCGCTTTGATAGGAACATCAATATCATCTTCGTCATGTATAATAAGTAAAGGGATGTCTAATTTTTCTACTGCATCGTGCACGCAATAACTTTCCATTGTAGTATTAAATTGTTTTTCAAATCTATTTTTAATAATAGTAGCAATTTTTTGATTTAGTTCTAATTGTTGCACAAAATCGTCAATAACATCTTGTACAACATCTCCGCTACCAATAATAATTGCTTTATTAGTCTTTAGTCCTTCTTTTAAAGAATTGATCGTTGTCATACCTCCTAACGAATGCCCGATTATTACATCAAATGGGCCAAATTGTTTCTCAACTTCATGTGTAGTGGCGATAAATTCGGTTAGATTTGTTTTTGTTTTTGGAGATAATCCATGGCCAGGAGCATCAAAGCTTACAATATCGTAATCTAGCTTAATTAACATATTTGCAATAGTAACCAGTTGTGTACCTCTACCATTCCAGCCATGAATTAGCAATGCTCTTTTATTCGCTTTTTTATTTATTCCGTATTGATAAACAACTACATCTTTGCGGATTTTATTTACTAAAATTTTACTTCTTTTACTTTTCAAAAGCATTTCCTTTTCTCGTTTAGGAGTTTTAAACTTGATAGGTGTAATAAATAAATTTTGAGCAAATTTACTCGCTAAATTTATAGAGAAGAATTGTAAAAACTTACCAATCCAAATTATTTTTCGGGGTATTTCTAATGAATGTTTTGCTTGTTTTTGCATTAGTTTTAGTCTTTGTTGTAAAAATACAAAATATTGTAATGCATTTTAAAAGAAGCTAAGTAATATTTAGCTGGTTGTTTGTTTATTAATTCTAATGAATATCTAATATAAATGAAAAATATTTTTTTAAAAAAGTCAGTTTTCAAGTAGATAAAAATTTTTGAACTAACTAGATATATTCTATTTTTGAAGAAAAGATTCAAGTTATGAGAAAAATAGTTTTTGCAGCTGCAAGTTTAATGTTATTAGTTGGTTGTAAAACCAATCCTTTTAGTGGTAAAAGTACTTTAGCTTTGGTTTCTGATGATGCATTATTTCCTTCTTCGTTTCAACAATACGGCGATTTTTTGAAAGAGAATAAAGTAATAAAAGGAACCGCAGATGCTAAACGTGTAGAAGATGTTGGGAATAAGATTAGGATGGCTGCAGAAAAATGGCTTACAGCCAATGGTCATGCGGATTATTTAGCTAATTATAAATGGGAATATAATTTAATAGATAGTAAAGATGTGAACGCTTGGTGTATGCCAGGTGGTAAAATTGTTTTTTATACTGGTATTTTACCAATTTGTAAAACAGATGCAGGAATTGCAACTGTAATGGGACATGAGGTTTCTCATGCTTTAGCCAATCATGGACAACAGCGAATGAGTAATGCTATGATTCAACAAGCAGTGGGTACAGGTTTGAGTGCTGCAACAGCAAATAGTAAAGAAGGAACTAAACAAGCATTAGCTATGGCATATGGTTTAGGTACAGAATATGGTATAATGCTGCCGTTTAGTAGAAGCAATGAAAGTGAAGCAGATAAGATAGGACTTACATTAATGGCAATTGCAGGCTATAATCCAGATGAAGCAGTAGCATTCTGGGAACGAATGGCTGCCAATAGTGGAGGTGCAGGAGTAGCAACATTTATGAGTACTCACCCATCAAATGAACAACGCATTGCAGATTTAAAAAGATTAATTCCAGAAGCGAAGGCTGAGGCTGCTAAATTTGGAGTTATTTATAAATAATATTTATCAGTAAAATAGCTACCTTGTTTAATAGGTAGCTATTTTTTTAATAATATATGTATGCTCAATCAACAGAGTTTTAAGGGAGATAAAAGAATACTAAACGCATGGGCCTTTTACGATTGGGCAAATTCGGTTTATGCCTTAGTAATCTCATCATCTATTTTTCCATTATATTATGGAATGTTATTTAGATTGAAAGAATTAAATGGATATTCTTTTTTTGGAGTTGAAATAAATAGCGAAAGTATTGTCAGCTACGCTACAGGAATAAGTTTTTTGATAATTGCTGCTATTTCTCCATTCTTATCCGGAATTGCAGATTACCTAGGTAATAAAAAGTTCTTTATGAGATTGTTTTGTACCATTGGTGCTATATCGTGTATGCTTTTATACTTTTTTAGTTTAGAGTATTTTGTGTTGAGTTTACTGGTTTATATGTTTGGTCTAATTGGTTTTTGGGGAAGTTTAGTTTTTTATAATTCTTATCTGCCCAATATTGCACTTCCAGAGCAACAAGATCATATTAGTGCAAAAGGTTATGCTTTAGGATACATCGGTAGCGTTTTGTTGCTTTTAATTAATCTTGGAATGATAATGAATGCAAAAGCAATTGGCTTCGATAATGAATTAGAAGCAATGCGTTTTTCTTTTGTTCTGGTTGGAATATGGTGGTTGGCTTTTAGTCAAATAACTTTTTGTCGATTGCCCGATTTAAAAACAGGTAAAACTTTAAATAAATCTGTTTTTTTTAAAGGATTTAAAGAGCTAAAAAAGGTATACTATCAAGTAAAAGAAAATACAATTTTAAAAAGATATTTAACGGCTTTTTTCGTCTATAGTATGGCGGTTCAAACCGTAATGATTATAGCTGCTTTTTTTGGTGAAAAAGAAATCGATTGGAAAGATGATAGTCAGCGCAGTAGTGGTTTAATAATAAGCATAATGCTTATTCAAATTATTGCAATAGTTGGGGCCTATGCTACATCGTCACTTTCAAAGAAGATAGGAAATATCTACACCCTTTGTATTTTAAATTTTTTGTGGATAATTGTTTGTGTGTATGCATATACAATTATTACTCCGAATGAGTTTTATATTGCAGCAGCAGCGGTTGGTTTAATAATGGGAGGGATACAATCGCTATCAAGATCTACTTATTCTAAATTATTACCAGCAACAACCGATACTACATCTTTTTTTAGTTTTTATGATGTTACCGAAAAAATTGGAATTGTTGTAGGAATGTTTGTGTATGGTTTGGTCAGTGATTTGACTGGAAAGATGCAAAATGCTATTTTATTTTTAGTAGTATTTTTTGTTTTCGGTTTCTTTCTTTTGCTTCGTGTAAAAAGAGCTGAGAAGTAAAATTCACATTCAGCAATATAATTATGTTAAAATATATTTAAAAATATATTAAAATATATATATTTGGACTTGTAACAAGTTATAGAATTATGAAAAGATTTTATTCAATATTATTAGGATTAGGAGTTTTTGCACTTACAAGTGGATTATTTACAGCATGTGATTCGAAAGATGATTCAATTGATGATCCAAATCTTCCTGGAAATTCATATTTTAAAATTAATATGCTCGATACAACTTATGTAAGAACAGAAAATATTGAAGCATATTTACGAACAGACGGTACGTTTGAACTTAAACTAGAAGGAATTCCTAACAATGCTGCGGTTTTAGGTTTTGAATTAAAAAGATTTCAAGAAGGTACTTTTCCCACCAATGTGAACGTAATGTATTATTATCCTTACTTTAATTCTGTAAGTGATGGTACAAGTTTAAATATACCAGGATTAGATGATTTTTTCCTTTCACAGGATCTGAATGATCCAAAACGGAACAATGGGCTTATAAAAGTTACAAAAATAGATAAGCAAAATAAGTTGATAAGTGGAACTTTTAATACTCGTCTATTAGCAGGGCCTCTTAATGAATTAATGAATTTTCCATTAAGTGTAGACGGTGAATTTAAAAACGTTCGTTACGAAAGAGAATCTAAAAATGAAGATGGTACTTATATTTATGCTTATGTAAATAATACTGATGTTAATGATTTTGTACTAAAATCAAATGATAAGGGAGATATTGTTGACGGTAGAATTACCATTGTTGCAGAAAGTAAATACATGAGAAAAAGAGCATTAGAATTTAGTTTTCCTAAAGAAGCCGCAATAGGAAAATACGGGTATGATAATGTGATAGTTAAATTTGTTTCTGCAGATGGAGTTATTTATAATTCAAATGAACAAGACGAAAGTTTACTAGGAAGTTATTTAGAAATCACTAATATTACTGATGTAAAAGCGAATGTAAAAATGTATTCAGGATCTTTCTTTTATAAAGTAAAAGATAGAGATGGAAAAATTATAGAAATTAAAGATGGAGATTTTAAAGTATTAGTAAATACAAAAGAAAGAACTACAAGTCCTTCAATTCCTGGAGGCGGTGGTGGACCAATTCAAATTTAATTAAGACTGACAAAAAACCTCGTTTAATACGAGGTTTTTTTGTGGCATAAAGATTGATTTACACTACTTGTAAAAGCAAATATCTAAGTAAAGTTGTTGATATATAGTGTTGTACTTTTTTAAAAAGCAAAGTTATATTGATGCTGCTGACAAAATGACATAAGAAATAAATATGGCAAATCGAAAAATAGTAACACTTGATAACATAATGTTAGACGATTTTTTAGACGCAGATTCTGAGTTTATTCCATTGTTGAGTCAAGAAGACGAAGAAGAAATGAATAAGGAAGAACTTCCGGTAGAATTAGCTATTTTACCTTTGCGAAATACAGTGCTATTTCCGGGAGTGGTAATTCCTATTACTGCAGGAAGAGATAAATCTATAAAATTGATAGAAGCTGCTCATAAATCAGGAAAAAACATTGGAGTAGTTGCTCAAATTGATGAAAATGTTGAAGATCCGACAATAAGCGATATCTATCATCAAGGTACGGTAGCTCGTATAATTAAAGTACTTAAATTACCTGATGGAAATATTACTGTAATTATTCAAGGAAAGAAAAGATTCGAAATCGTAGACATGCTTACCGAAGAGCCTTACTTAACTGCTTCGGTAAAAGAATATACTGAAATTAGGCCAGTAGAGGGAGATGAGGAATTTCTTTCTATTGTTGATTCAATAAAAGAAGTTTCTATTGATATTATAAGAGAAAATCCAAATATTCCGAGTGAAGCAACGTTTGCTATTAAAAACATCGAAAGCAATTCGTTTTTAATCAACTTTGTGTCTTCAAATTTAACGCTTCCAGTAAGTGATAAACAAAATCTTTTAAAGATCAACGATTTAAAAGAGAGAGCTTTTGAAACTTTGCGAATGATGAATGTAGAGTTGCAAAAATTGCACTTGAAAAATACTATTCAAGCAAAAGTTAGAGTTGATTTAGATCAACAGCAAAAAGAATATTTTCTTCACCAACAAATGAAAACAATTCAAGAAGAATTGGGTGGTTTTTCGAATGAAGAAGAGTTTGAAGATATGCGCAAAAAAGCAGGTAAGAAAAAGTGGAGTGCGGAAGTTAAAGAACGTTTTGATAAGGAGTTGTTAAAGTTTCAACGAATGAATCCACAAGTTGCTGAATTTGGTATTCAAAGAAACTATCTTGAATTGATGTTAGATTTGCCTTGGAATAAATATTCTCAGGACAAATTTGACCTTAAACGTTCGCAAAAAATTTTAGATAAAGATCATTACGGAATTGAAGACGTTAAGAAGCGTGTAATTGAGCAAATGGCTGTTCTAAAGTTAAAGAACGACATGAAATCGCCTATTTTATGTTTATACGGACCTCCGGGAGTTGGGAAAACATCAATAGGTAAATCAATAGCAAAAGCTTTAGGAAGAGAATATGTTCGTATTTCACTAGGTGGATTAAGAGATGAAGCTGAAATTCGCGGGCATAGAAAAACATATATTGGAGCTATGCCAGGACGAATTATTCAAGGTTTGAAAAAGGCTGGTACATCCAATCCTGTTTTCTTATTAGACGAAATAGATAAATTGTCTTCAAGTCATAATGGAGACCCATCTTCTGCTTTATTAGAAGTTTTAGATCCAGAACAAAACAATGATTTCTATGATAATTTCTTAGAAATTGGATACGATTTATCAAAAGTAATGTTTATTGCAACTTCCAATAGCTTGTCAACTATTCAGCCAGCGCTTAGAGATCGTATGGAGATTATTGAGATGACAGGTTATACTATTGAGGAGAAAGTAGAAATCGGTAAACAACATTTGTTGCCAAAACAATTAAAAGAACACGGTATTGATAATAAAGAGATCGTTATTGGTAAAAAGCAAATGGAATACATTGTTACTCATTATACTAGAGAGTCTGGGGTAAGAGGGTTAAATCAACAATTAGCTCATGTTGCTCGTGGAATTGCTAAAAGTATTGTTTTAGAAGAAGAGTTTAATCCTAAAATGACAGAAGAAGATATTCGCAAAATTTTAGGTACTCCGCGTTTTGAAAGCGATAAATATGAGAATAATGATGTAGCAGGAGTTGTAACAGGATTAGCTTGGACAAGTGTTGGTGGAGATATTCTTTATATTGAGTCGATTATTTCTAAAGGAAAAGGAGGTTTAAGTATTACTGGAAATCTTGGAACTGTTATGAAAGAATCTGCTACAATTGCTTTAGAATACATCAAAGCGCATGCGGATGAATTAGGAATAGATAACGAGATTTTTGAACAATATAAGATTCATATCCACGTTCCGGAAGGTGCAACGCCAAAGGATGGGCCAAGTGCGGGTATTACAATGCTTACATCTATGGTATCTACTTTTACGCAACGCAGAGTAAAGAAGAATTTAGCCATGACAGGAGAAATTACTTTGAGAGGTAAAGTATTGCCGGTTGGTGGAATTAAAGAGAAAATTCTTGCTGCAAAAAGAGCAAATATCAAAGAAATTATTCTTTGTAAGGATAATAGAAAAGATGTAGAAGAAATAAAAGAAGACTACATCAAAGGACTAATATTCCATTATGTAGATAAAATGGAAGAAGTGTTGGATATTGCTTTGCTAGAAGAAAAAGTAAAAAAAGAAAAAAGATTAATAGTTGAAAAAAAATAAATTATTAAAAATGAATAAAAGAGTACAGCGCAATTGCGCTGTACTTTTTTTATGTCTGCTTTTGAAAAATGTAATATATTAGCGGTTTAATTTATACACAAAATGACGGCAGCTAAATGGTTTGTTTGTATAATCATATTCGGTCTATTGACAATAAAAACATATAGTCAAGTAGGTAGCGATTATACTTATCATTTTCTAAACCTGCCCACTGCTCCTTTGCAAGCTTCTTTAGGTGGTAAAAATCTTATTAACCAAAGGCAAGTATCACAATCTTTTTGGAATCCAGCACTTATCAATTCAGCAATGGATAATCAATTGGCTGTAAATTTTAGTAAAGTTTACGGAGTGGCTAATTATGGTTCTGTAGGATATTCGAAAACATTTCGTTCTAAAAAAAATATCTTCGTTGGTGCAAATTATATTAATTACGGCGATTTAGACGGATATGATATGTTTGGAAATTCTACTGGCAGTTTCTCAGGAAGTGAAGTTGCGTTAGTTGTAGGATCTTCCTATCAAATAGAACAATCTAATTGGTATGTAGGAGCAAACGTGAAATTCATATTTTCTAAAATGGAAATATATAATTCAATTGGTGCAGCTATTGATTTGGGCTTTCTGTATAAAGATGAAATGGAAGGATGGAATATTGCACTTGCTGCTCGAAATATGGGAGCGCAATTAAAAACCTATAATGATACACGAGAAAAATTGCCAATAGATGTAGCAATTTCAATTTCGAAACAATTAGAAAATGTACCTTTGCAATGGTATGTTACGATTGATAATCTACAAAAATGGAATTTGTCTCCTGTAAATCCAAACAGAGGTCAAACATCAATTGAAGGAAATACCACAGAGGAAAAGGTTGGCTTTTTCAATAATGCCCTTCGTCACCTTATTTTGGGATTGGAATTTTTTCCCGAAAAAAAAATATCAGCTCGTTTAGGATATAACTTCCGAAAAGGAGAAGAATTAAAAATTGTAGATCAAAGGCATTTTGCAGGTCTAACATTTGGTGTAGGATTTAAAACAAATCGATTTAGATTTGATTATTCCTACGCGCGTCAAACTACAGCTGCCAACACAAGTGTGTTTGGTGTTGTAATAAATATGAATTAATTATAAATTTTCAATTTTGAAAAAGATAACTATAGCTATTGATGGTTTTTCTTCTACAGGAAAAAGTACATTAGCAAAAGCCTTAGCAAAAGCTTTAGGGTATGTTTACATCGATACAGGAGCAATGTATCGTGCTATTACTTTATATGCTATGCGAAAAGGTTACATTACAGCAACTTCTTTTAATAAAGAAGGATTGATTGAGGTTTTGGAATTAGTAAGTCTACATTTTGAGTACAATGTTTCAAAAGGATATGCAGATATTTTTTTGAATGATGAGAATGTTGAAGAATTAATCCGAACTTTAGAAGTATCAAAATATGTAAGTCAAATTGCAGAAATTTCTCAAGTACGAAAAAAATTGGTAGAACAACAACAATTATTCGGAAAGTCTAAAGGTGTTGTGATGGATGGAAGAGATATTGGAACAGTAGTTTTTCCCGATGCAGAATTAAAAATTTTTATGACTGCTTCGCCAATGATTCGCGCAGAAAGAAGATTTCAAGAGTTAAAAGAAAAAAATCAAAACATTACATTTGATGAAGTATTTCAGAATGTAGTACAGCGAGATGAAATTGATACTTCTAGAGTAGATTCTCCTCTCGTAAAGGCAGAGGATGCAATAGAAATTGATAATTCTGAATTAACTAGAGAAGAACAATTTGATATTATATTAAATTTAGCAAACGAAAAAATAAAAATCAATTAATATTAAAAAATAACTTAGCACTTACTTTTTAATCGCACTTACACTTATGAATATTAAAATGAAATTAACGTTTATGAGTTTCCTGGAATTTGCAGTTTGGGGAGCTTATTTAACGTCTATGGGAAACTATCTTGGTTCGGTAGGATTAGGACCTAAAATAGGTTCGTTCTATGCTATGCAAGGAATTGTATCGATTTTTATGCCAGCTATAATGGGAATTGTAGCCGATCGTTGGGTACCGGTACAACGTCTTTTAGGTATTAATCATTTGTTGGCAGCCTTATTTATGTTTGCTACCGGATATTATGGATTTATGGCCGGCGATGCTGTTGATTTTACAACAATTTTTACGTTGTATACTTTTAGCGTGGCGTTTTTTATGCCAACAATCGCTTTGTCTAATTCAACTGCTTATACAATATTAAAACAAAATAGTTTAGATGTTATTAAGGCGTTCCCACCAATTCGTACTTTCGGAACTATTGGTTTTATTGTTGCTATGCTTTTTGTCAACTTTGCAGGATTTAGAGATGGTTCATTTGGATTTAATTTCTCTACAGACCCGAATTTTGTGAGTTTTCAATCGAACTATTATCAGTTTTATGTGTCAGGTTTCTTAGGAGTTGTTTTATTTTTCTATAGTTTGGTATTGCCAAATTGTCCTATTAATAAAAGTACTGAAAAAAGAACATTGGTAGATGCTTTTGGTTTAAAAGCTTTTGCTTTATTTAAGCAAAGAAAAATGGCTGTTTTCTTTATCTTTTCGATGTTATTAGGGGTGTCTCTTCAAATTACCAATGGTTATGCAAATCCATTTATTACAGGGTTTAAAAGTATTCCAATGTATGCAGATACTTGGGGAGCTAATAATGCTAACGCATTAATTTCGTTATCGCAAATTTCTGAAACATTATGTATTCTTTTAATTCCATTTGTATTAAAGCGTTTTGGTATTAAAATAGTAATGTTAATGTCAATGGTAGCTTGGGTACTTCGTTTTGGATTGTTTGGTATTGGTGATCCAGGTAATGGAGTTTGGATGTTTATTTTATCAATGATTGTTTATGGAATTGCCTTTGATTTCTTTAACGTATCAGGATCTTTATATGTAGATAATGAAACTAGTGAAGATATTCGTTCATCAGCACAAGGTGTATTTATGATGATGACTAACGGATTTGGAGCAACAATTGGAATGTTCTTGGCACAATACGTTGTAAATAGTTATGTATATGATCAGGTTGACGTAATGGCACAACTAGAAGGATGGAGACATTCTTGGTTAATATTTGCATTGTATTCATTAATAGTAACTATCTTATTTGCTATTATATTTAAATACAAACACAAACCAGAAGATGTTCAAAATATATCTCATTAAAATAAAAAAGGGTTAGTTTAAAAACTAACCCTTTTTTATTTAATCATTATTTGATTTTCGTTTGTTGGCACGTTTTGCATCTACGGCTCTATTTCTTGGTTTCGTTTTTCTTGGTTTGCGTTTTCCAGGTCCACCTAAATTAACTTTCTGATTTTTTTCTTTCTTATCATGAAAAGCAGCTCCTTTTTCAATTGGTTTCTTTGCTTTTACTAATTGTTTTGCTTTTAATTTAGATTTTTCAAATTCCATTAATTTATCTGAGATTTCTACTTCTTCAGGAATATCTATTATTCGAAGCTCTTTCTCCATTAGAGCTTCAGCTTCTAAAAGCATATCTTCTTCTTTAGGATCTACAAAAGAAATAGCAACTCCTTCTTTGTCTGCACGTCCTGTACGTCCAATTCTGTGGATGTATTGTTCTGGAGAATCGGTAAATTGAAGGTTGATAACGTGGCTAATATCAGAAATATCTAATCCACGAGACATGATGTCCGTTGTTAATAATCCTCTTAATTCATTAGCTTGAAATTCTGCCATTGAACGCAAACGGAAATTTTGCGATTTGTTGGAGTGAATTACTGTAAATTCTTCAGGATAAGCTTCTTCTAACATATCCATTACAACATCTGCTAAACGTTTACTGTTGATGAAAATTAATACCCTATTAAAGGTTTCTTTGTCCTTTAACAAATGCATTAATAAATTCATTTTTGTGTAAAAGTTAGGAACTTTATATAACTGTTGGTCAATTTTTTCTAAAGGTGTACCTGATGCCGCTAAAGAAACTTCTTCAGGAAAATCAAAGTAATCATCTAGAACTTCATCTACTTCTTCTGTCATAGTTGCAGAAAATAGAATGTTTTGTCTTTTATTTTTCATCATTGACAAAATAGAAGTAAGTTGTGTTCTAAATCCAAGATTTAAAATTTCATCAAACTCATCGATGACTAATTTTTGTAAATTATCAAAGCGCAATACTCCATCCAAAGCAAGGTCCATCATTCTACCTGGAGTACCTACAACAATATCTACACCATCATACACTGCTTTTCTTTGTGTATTGATGTTTGTACCTCCGTATATACCTAAGGTTCGGATAGACATAAATTGAGTTAGCTTGTTTACTTCTTCTACCACTTGTACCACAAGTTCTCTCGTAGGTACAATAATAATAACTCTAGGAGTATCAATATGAGCAAATTTCCATTGCTTTAAAATAGGCAGTAAATAAGCATAAGTTTTTCCGGTACCTGTTTGTGCAATTCCCATCATATCTCTTCCTGATAAAATCATAGGAAATGATTTTTTCTGAATAGGAGTAGGTGTGGTAATTTGCAGTAAATCTAATGCCTTTTGTAAGGCTTTTGGGAGATTAAATTGCTCGAAAGTATGCATAAAATTATCTTATTTGGACAAAGATACGTTTTTTATGCTTTTGTAAGAAATTCAAAAAATAAGGTTGAAAATATTATAGCGTTATAATATTTTTTTGATTACACGTAATTTATGTGTGTGTCTGCCAGAATCAACGTTATAAATACCTAGATGGTCTAATCTGTCAATTCTCACTTTTCCATGGGCGTGAATAATGTAATTATTGTCCATTATAATTCCTACATGAATAATGTTTCCTTCTGCATTGTCAAAAAAAGCCAAATCTCCTGGTTCGCTCTCTTCAATAAAACTCAAAGGTTCGCCAATAGTTGCTTGTTGAGATGCATCGCGCGGAATTTGGTGTCCATTTATGCGGTAAACCATTTGTGTAAAACCTGAACAGTCAATACCGAAAGGAGTTTTGCCTCCCCATAAATAAGGAGAGTTTAGATACATAAAAGCAGTTTTCATAAACTGGCTTTTTGAAAATGTACCTGTAATATATCTTCCTTCAAAAGTGAATTTTTGAGGATTTGTAGAAGTTTTTTTCAACACATTTAATGTGCTGCCCAAAGGTATAGAGGTTAATTGATCGTCTGCTGAATGTAAAAACTCTACCATATCACCCGCGTAAATTGGCGCTACTTTATTTAGACTGTCAAAATCTTCAGATGAGATAATTTGAAATTGCTTATTGTCAATCCAACCTTGATATTTGTCAAATGCCAGTTCTATTTTAGACCATTTTTCGGTTTGTTCTAAAATAGTAAAATGTTCGCCAAAAAGTAATTGAGACACAAGTTCGCTTTTATCGCTTGGTTCTGCACGCAAAGGAACAATAGAAAGATTACAGTAGGCAAACATCATAAAAAGGTATTTTTTTAATATTACAAAAATAAAGATGAGTTTGAACATATCAAACTCATCTAATATTTATATGAGCTGTATAAGATTATGCTCTTTCAAGTACAATAGCAGAAGCACCACCACCACCATTACAGATAGCTGCTGCACCAATTTTAGCATTGTTTTGTTCTAAAACACTTAATAAAGTAACTACAATACGTGCTCCAGAACATCCTAGAGGGTGACCTAAAGAAACTGCACCTCCGTTTACGTTTACTTTATTTGCATCTAAGTTTAAAATTTTAGCGTTAGCTAATCCAACTACTGAAAAAGCTTCGTTAAATTCGAAGAAGTCAACATCAGCTAATTCTAAGTTTGCTTTTTTCAATGCAATAGGTAATGCTTTTGCAGGAGCTGTTGTGAACCAAACTGGCTCTTGTGCAGCATCTGCATAACTTTTAATATATGCTAAAGGTTTTAAACCTAAATCTTTTGCTTTTTCTTCACTCATTAAAACAACTGCGGCAGCACCGTCATTAATTGTAGAAGCGTTAGCAGCAGTTACTGTACCTTCTTTTGTAAAAGCAGGGTTTAAACTAGCAATTTTATCTAATCTAACGTTTGTATATTCTTCGTCTTTAGCAACAATAACTGGTTCACCTCTGCGTTGAGGTACTTCAACGGGAACAATTTCCATATTGAATTTTCCTTCGTCCCAAGCTTTTGTAGAACGCTCATAAGATTGTACAGCAAACGCATCTTGCTCTTCTCTAGTAATGTTGTATTCTTTAGCACATAAGTCAGCAGCAACTCCCATTGCTTGTTTATCATAAGCATCAACTAAACCGTCATTTTGTAAACCATCAACTAATGTTGTTGGTCCAAATTTTTGACCGTTTCTCATGTGTACATAATGAGGAATTAAGCTCATGTTTTCCATTCCTCCGGCTACAACTACATCAGCATCTCCAGCCATAATAGCTTGAGCACCTTGCATAATAGCTTTCATACCAGAAGCACAAACTTTATTTACAGTAGTACAAGCAACTGTATTTGGTAAACCAGCGTATATTGCTGCTTGACGAGCAGGAGCTTGTCCAACACCAGCCTGAACTACATTACCCATTAATACTTCGTCTACTAAATTTACATTAAGATTAATTTTATCTAAAGCACCTTTAATAGCTGTTGCTCCTAATTTAGTTGCTGGTACAGTCGATAATGCTCCTAGAAAACTACCTATTGGTGTTCTTGCAGCAGAAACGATTACTACTCTTTTACTCATAATTGTATAGTTTTTATTTAAGTTTAGTTATTATAAATATATTAATGACAAATATACATCTTAAATTGTTTTGTCATAAAATCAAACAGAATTTCTTCCTAGCTATTTATCTATGATAGATAGTTCAAGATATTATTTGCTTCTCTGTATAACCGAAAAAGTGGTGATAAATCTAAATTCAAGAGAAATAATAAGAAATTATTATTAGTATATCTAGTTGATTGACAATTGATTTGAAATAATGTTGTTTTTTTTCTAAAAAATAACTTGTAAATGTTTGGATAGAATGAAAAGTCGTGTTACTTTTGCATCCGCAATAGAGAAGTATTTGTCTTGAGCAACGGAGAGGTGCCGGAGTGGTAACGGAGCAGATTGCTAATCTGTCGACTGGTAACGGTCGCCAGGGTTCGAGTCCCTGT
>CANQRD010000014.1 GCA_947626185.1 uncultured Flavobacterium sp. | reverse complement strand
TATCACTTTATATCCATTCATATAGGCTTTATAACCTATTGCCGAAACAATAAAACTTTTTCCTAAACCTGTTACAAGGATGTTTTGTTTCTGCTTGATAAAATCGCATGAAGAAAGTCTTTCAATAGTGTTTTTTTCAAGAGTTCTGGTAATATTTTCCGTAACTTCTTCTATATAAGCTTTGTATCGAAACTTTGCTGTGTTTATTAATTGTTCCGCTTATTTGTTTTCTTTATCCGTTGTTCTAGTGTCGTTATAATTGTTTTATCTGCAACGTATCTATATTGTGGTTTACCATTTTGTTTTTAGCTAAACTAACTTTTTGATACGTTCTAAAAATTATTTTTTTTAACTGATCACTTTCACCAAAACCAGGTAGTCAATTTGACCAGATTTCTCCACGTTATTGATCAAAATAATGAGCTTAAGGATAAAGAAGATAGAATTCTTCAATTAGAAAATTCTAATAAGACTTTAGATAAAGTTGTACGTAAAAACGAAGAGCTACAACAAAAAATAGAAAAATTAGAGAAGATATTGTTGAATCTTACAACAACTAAATAGTTCTAATTAGTTATTCAGAAAAAAGATGATGTAATTTTGCATCATCTTTTTTTATTGAATAGAGAATTTAAAATTTAATTTCGAGCGTCTAATTAAAGAAAATATAGTTTTTGATAAATAAGATTAGATCAATTTGTTATCGTTTAAAAAGAGAAAAAAATAAAAAAACCTGTATAATCAGAATAAGATAAAATTTTGTTTTAAAGCTTTGTTTAGACGTTTTATGGCGTAAATTTTTCATTGCTAACCACCCACCAATACTTCCTCCTAAAAAACAAGCAGTTAGTAAATTCTTTTCTGCTATTCGTTGTTTTCCTTTTTGCGCTCTTTTTTTATCAATCACAAAAAGGGTATAAGCAATGTAATTAATAGCAAACAGATAAAACAATAAAAACTTCATATCCTTAAATTATCTGCGCAAAGGTAGTATTTTAGCTATTCTTAAAATAATATATTATGACGCTGATAGAGTTTATTCAACAAGCTGTTACTGCACAAGAAAAAAATATTTCACAAGCTATTGCGCTATTATCTGAAGGCTGTACAATTCCGTTTATAGCCAGATATAGAAAAGATAGTACAGGTAATTTAGATGAAGTTGAACTAGAAAAAATAGCAAAATATAGCGAATTGTATGACAATATTGTTAAAAGAAAAGAATCTGTTCTAAAATCAATTGAAGAACAGGGAAAATTAACCACCGATTTACAACAGAAAATTGCAAATAGTTTTGATTTGGTTGAAATAGAAGATTTATATCTACCCTATAAGAAAACAAGAAAAACAAAAGCAGATACTGCCAGAGAAAACGGATTAGAACCTTTGGCAAAAGTAATAATGGCTCAAAATGTACAAGATATTGAGTCCATTGCCGCAAAATATCTTAATGATAAAGTAAGCTCATTAGAAGAAGCAATTCAGGGAGCTTCAGATATTATTGCAGAATGGATTAATGAGAATATGTTTGTTCGAAAAACTTTAAGAAGAAATTTTCAACGAAATGGACTAATTACAACAAAAGTTGTCAAGGCGAAAAAAGAAGAAGAAGGTGCGCAAAAATTTGAACAATATTTTGACTGGTCAGAACCTGTTTTTCGTATTCCTGCTCATCGATTGTTGGCCATTATGAGGGCTGAAAAAGAGGGTTATATCAAATTTTCTGTTGCAATAGAAAAAGACGAAGCACTTCAGTTTATTGAAAATACCGTTGTAAAAAGCAAAAACGACTGTGGTAAAATAATAATCAAAGCCATTGCAGATAGTTATAAAAGACTATTGGAGCCAGCTTTAGCTAATGAAACTTTAGTAGAAGCAAAAGAAAAAGCTGATCTAAATTCTATTCAAGTTTTTGCTGATAATTTAACTCAATTACTTTTAGGTTCACCGTTAGGAGAAAAGAGAATTTTAGCTATTGATCCAGGCTATAAATCGGGGTGTAAAGTGGTTTGTTTAGATGAATATGGCAATTTGTTGTACAACGAAACCATTTTTCCTCATGCTCCACAAAAAGATACAACAATGGCTATGAAAAAAATTCGATCAATGGTAAATGCTTACAATGTAGAAGCAATAGCTATTGGCAACGGAACTGCTTCAAGAGAAACAGAGTTTTTTATCAAAAAAATTGCTTTTGATAAACCAATACAAGTTTTTATTGTTAATGAAGCAGGCGCATCAGTTTATTCTGCATCAAAATTAGCAAGAGAAGAATTTCCAAACTTTGATGTTACAGTAAGGGGAGCTGTTTCAATCGGACGTAGATTATCAGATCCTTTGGCAGAATTGGTTAAAATTGATCCTAAATCGATTGGTGTCGGACAATATCAGCACGATGTTGATCAAACTTTGCTAAAAAAAGAATTAGATTATGTAGTGATGAAATGTGTAAACTCAGTAGGGATAAACTTAAATACGGCCAGTAAATCTTTGTTGAGCTATGTTTCTGGTATTGGTGAAAAACTAGCGGAAAATATTATACAATATCGTTTAGAAAATGGTGCTTTCGAAAGTAGAAGTGAATTAAAAAAAGTACCTCGTTTAGGAGATAAAGCCTTTCAGCAAGCGGCAGCATTTGTTCGAATTAAGAATGCTAAAAATCCGCTAGACGATTCTGCAGTCCATCCAGAAGCATATTCCATTGTTGAAAAAATAGCGAGAGATTTAAAAGTTTCTGTCAAAGAATTAGTTTCTAATGCTGAGCTAATTGCTAAAATAGATGTAAAAAAATATATTGATGGAGAAATAGGTGTATTAACTTTAGAAGATATTTTAAAAGAATTAGAAAAGCCAGGTTTAGATCCGAGAAAAAGTGCTAAAATATTTGAATTTGATCCCAACGTAAAACAAATTACAGATTTAAAAATAGGTCAAGTATTACCTGGAATAGTCAATAATATTACCAATTTTGGTTGTTTTGTAGATGTTGGAATTAAAGAAAGTGGGCTTGTCCATATTTCACAGCTCAAAGAAGGCTTTGTCTCCGATGTAAATGAAGTTGTAAAACTTCATCAACACGTGCAAGTAAAGGTAGTTGATGTTGATGAACAGAAAAAGAGAATTCAATTATCAATGATTTTGTAAAAAAACAATCAAAGCTTCAATCGGCGCAATTATTGCACATCTCTAAGAAAATTGATAATTGAAGATGAAGTTATGTTTTATAAAAAAGGTGCCTAAGTTTATTTAGACACCTTTTTTATTTATGAGCAACTAATTTTATTTACCCTATTTTGATGACGACCACCTTCAAAAGTAGTAGCTAAAAATACCTCAACCATTGCTACAGCTTGTTCTATTGAAGTAAATCTGGCAGGAATACTTATTATATTTGCATCGTTGTGTTGACGTGCTAATTCGGCAATTTCTTTTGTCCAACACAATGCGCAGCGTACACCTTGATGTTTATTGGCAGTAATAGCAATTCCGTTTCCGCTACCACAAATTACAATGCCAAAATCAGCTTGCTTATTTTCTACTGCTAAAGCTACTTGATGACCAAAATCTGGATAATCAACAGAATCAAATGTGTCTGTACCAAAGTTAATTACTTCAATACCTTTAGACGTTAAAAAATCAACGATTGCCTTTTTGTAAGCAGGACCAGCGTGATCGTTTCCAATTGCTATTTTCATTATTTGTGTTGTGTATGTTATGACCGCAAAGTTATAACTTTTTAGCTTTTATAGCTTTAATTCTTCAATGGCAATTTGTTTCATTTCCACTTTTCTTACTTTTCCAGACACTGTCATCGGAAAACTAGCAACAAACTTCCAGTATTTTGGAATACAAAAATGAGAAATTTGTTGCTGACAATATGCTCTTAATTCTTCCGGAGAAGTATTTTTATCTTCTTTTAAAATAACCCAAGCCATTACTTCCTCTCCATATTTTTGACTTGGTACTCCAATTACCTGTACATCTTTAATGTCTGGATGTGTATACAAAAACTCTTCTATCCAACGTGGCGAAATATTTTCTCCTCCTCTAATTATTAAATCTTTTATGCGACCAGTAATAATTAAGTAATCATCCTCATCCATCATAGCTAAATCTCCGGTATGCATCCATTTACTTTCGTCTAATACTTCATCAGTAAGTTCTTTATTATTCCAGTATTTAAGCATTACAGAATAACCTCTGGTGCACAACTCACCTACTTCGCCTCTTGGCAAAATTTTACCAGTTTCTGGATCAATAATTTTTATTTCTAAATGATCTTGAACCGTACCTACAGTTGTAGTTTGTTTAACCAAATCAATACCAATGTGTGTTTGGGTAGAAACAGGAGAGGTTTCTGTCATTCCATAACAAATACTTACCTCATTCATGTTCATTTTGGTTTTTACATCCTTCATTATTTGTTCAGGGCAATTAGAGCCAGCCATTACTCCTGTACGAAGACTAGATAAATCAAAATCATTAAAATTTGGTAATTCTAACTCCGCAATAAACATTGTAGGCACGCCGTAGAGAGAGGTGCATTTTTCATCTTGCACTACTTTTAATGTAATTGCAGGATCAAATACATCATTTGGAATTACAATAGTTGCACCATGAGAAGTACAACACATGTTGCCAATTACCATTCCAAAACAATGGTAAAATGGCACTGGAATACAAACTTTGTCTTTGTTAGTATATTTTAATCGAACTCCTATAAAATAGCCATTGTTTAATACACTGTGATGCGTTAAGGTAACTCCTTTAGGAAATCCTGTTGTGCCTGATGTATATTGAATATTTACAGGATCATTAATCTCTACTTCATTTTCTGTAACAAATAATTCTTGATCGGAAGTACTGGAAGCTTTTAAAAGTAATTGATTCCAATCTTCTCCCAAGTAAATAATTTGTTTAAGGGAAGGACAATCATTTTTTACTTCATCTAAAATAGCTCTATAATTACTTTTTCTATAAGTTTCTGCAGAAATAATTAGCGAAATTCCAGATTGATTTATGGCATAGTTTACTTCTTGAGCGCGATAAGCTGGATTTAAATTTACCATAATGATACCAATTCTTGCTGTTGCATATTGTACCAAAACCCATTCGTAGCAATTAGGTGCCCATATACCAACTCTATCGCCTTTTTTATAACCACTAGCGAGTAATGATTTTGCTAATTCGGTAGTTTGATCATAAAAAGACTGATAATTGGCTCTATAATTCTGATGAATACTTACTAAAGCATCTGTTGTAGAAAATTGAGTGGAAATTCGCTTTAGATTTTCTCCTATCGTTTCTCCCAATAAAGGTATATTTGACGCTCCGTGAACGTAGGATTTTTTTATCATAAATATGTTTGTTTAATTACTTAAACAAAGTACAAAAACAAATACATATTTCCTGTTATTATATAATATTTGATTGTTTTTAGTGTAATATTGTTTTATTTGTCTATAATATTGATATTAATTTGTTTATTTTTTATAAAATAATTAATGAATATTGTTTTTAAATGAATATTTTTTGAATAAACTCAAAATATAAATAAATAAAAAAACACTTAATAAAAACACAAAGGTTAAACGCAATTAAAAAAGAATAAAGACAAATTCGTATATTTAAACAGTATTTCTTTGCATAAAAGTAAAGAAAAAATAAAACGAGATGACTAAAAGATTCAATCATAAGAAAAAAAAGCAATTTGATTTTTCTAATAAAATACTAAAGTATTTAGGTAAAAATGGTTCAAAATCATACAATTACAAACAAATTGCCTCGCATTTGGAAATTACTGATACACAAGGTAGAAACGAAATAATTAAAGAATTAAAATATCTACTTTCTAAAAATCTAATAGAAGAAACAGAGTTAGGAAAGTATAGATTTGTGCCTAAAGCTAATTATGTTGAAGGGCGCATTGATATGACAGGTAGAAAAACAGCTTATTTAGTTAGTGAAGAATTAGAAGAAGATGCCTTTATACCAACTAACAACTTAAATAAAGCATTAGACGGCGATTTAGTAAAAGCATATATTTATAATAAGCGAAAAGGTAAAAAAGTAGAAGCAGAAGTTGTAGAAATCTTAGAGCGCCACCGTACACAGTTTGTTGGAGTAATTGAAATTCATAAAAACTTTGCTTTTGTATCTACAGCCGATCCAAAAATGTATACCGATATTTTTATTCCTAAAGAAAGAGTATTGGAAGCGCAATCTGGAGATGTAGTACTTGTAGAAATGGAAGATTGGCCAGAAAAAGCAGATAGTCCATTTGGAAGAGTAATCAAAATATTAGGAAAACAAGGAGAACACAATACAGAAATTCATGCAATTTTAGCCGAATATGGTTTACCAGTAGAGTTTCCGAAAGAAGTAGAAGATTTTGCTAATCATCTAGACACATCTATAAACGAAGTGGAAGTTGCTAAACGACGAGATATGAGAGATATTTTAACGTTTACAATTGACCCTAAAGATGCAAAAGATTTTGACGATGCTCTATCTTTTCAAGTATTAGAAAACGGAAATTATGAAATAGGAATTCATATTGCCGACGTTTCTCACTATGTGCAAGAAGGAACTTTGTTAGATGCAGAAGCTTATAATAGAGCTACTTCCGTTTATTTAGTAGATAGAACAGTACCTATGTTACCAGAAGTACTTTCTAACTTTGCTTGTTCATTGCGACCAAATGAAGATAAGTTTACTTTCTCGGGAGTTTTCGAATTGAATAAAAAAGCAGAAATTGTTAATCAGTGGTTTGGACGAACAGTAACGCATTCTAATCAAAGAATGGCGTATGAAGAGGCACAATATATTATTGAAACGTCTGATCATTTCATTCCTGATATGATTTCAATTACCGGAGAGAAACAGGAAGTTAGTAAAGAAATAGTGCAAGCAGTTTTAAAACTAAACGAACTAGCAACTATTTTACGTGGAAAAAGAATGAGCAATGGTGCAATTTCATTTGATAAAATAGAAGTAAAGTTTAATTTAAACGAAAATAGCGAGCCAGTTGGAGTATTTTTTAAAGAGGCAAAAGCAGCCAATCATTTAATTGAGGAATTTATGCTTTTGACTAACAGAAAAGTTTCGGAATTTATAGGTAAACAAAAGAAAACCTTTGTTTATCGTATTCATGATGAGCCAGATCAAGATCGATTATTTGGGTTACAATCGGTTATTTCTCGTTTTGGACATTCACTAAATCTAAAATCAAAAGAAACTATTTCAAAATCATTGAATCAATTACTAAAGGACGTTCACGGACGCAAAGAACAAAATTTAGTAGATACATTGGCAATTCGTTGTATGAGTAAAGCAAGTTATTCTACTCACAATATTGGTCATTATGGTTTAGCATTTGATTATTATTCTCACTTTACATCACCAATTAGGCGATATCCCGATATAATGGCACATCGTTTGCTACAATATTATTTAGATGGAGGTAACTCAGTAAATGTTGAAGAATTTGAAATAAAATGTAATCATTGCTCTTCGATGGAAAGTCTGGCAGCAAATGCAGAAAGAGATAGTATTAAATATATGCAAGTAAAATATATGCAGGATCATCAAGATCAAGCATTTGTTGGAGTTATTTCAGGAGTTACAGAATGGGGAATTTATGTTGAAATTCTAGACAATAAATGTGAGGGAATGGTTCGAGTTCGCGACATAAGAGAGGATTATTATGTTTACGATGAAAAACAATATGCAATGGTTGGGCAAGCAACAGGAAATGTTTTACAACTTGGTGATACTGTAGAAGTATCGGTTAAAAATGCAGATTTAGTCAAGAAACAATTAGACTTTAATTATTTACAAAAAATTTACTAGTATGAAAAAGATAACATTATTATTCACATTATTATCTGTAGCTTTTGTAGCTTACGCACAAGAAACAAAAATTATTGGTGATTTTACTAAGGTGAATGTATTTGATAAAATTGAAGTTACCTTAGTACCTGCTAAAGAAACGAAAATGGAGGTAAGTGGAAGTAACATTAACGAGGTTAACTTTATTAATAAGAATGGTAATCTTAAAATAAAAATGAACTTAGCAAATAGTTTTCAGGGTGAAAACACTAAAGTGATTTTATATTATAATGACTTAGAGGAAGTTATTGCAGAAGAAGGGGCTAAAATTAAGAGCGATAAAACGCTAAAAGCAAAAAGATTATCAGTTGTTAGTAGAACTGGAGGAAAAGTTACTCTTGATGTGAAAGTAGATAATTTAACTGTGAGAGCAGCAACAGGAGGAGAAATTACTCTAAAAGGAGAAGCTACAAAACAAGACATTGTATCAAATGCAGGAGCTGAAGTAAATAATGAAAAATTAGTTACTAAAACTACCGATGTAACAGTTAATGCAGGGGGAAAAGCATTTGTAAATGTTATTGATTCTGTCGATGCAAAAACGAGAGCAGGTGGAGAAATAAGCATTTATGGAAATCCGAAAAAAATAAATGAAAAAGTAGTAATGGGTGGCAATATTAATATTATCAAATAAAAGAAAATATACTTTTCACTGATTATTCGCGTAAAAAAATGTACCTTGCATAAGGTAGTTAATACAAGTGCCAATATAGACTTTGATATATTGGCATTTTTTAATTGATATAAATGTTAGATGATTTAATTACAGGAGTTTCTTTAGGTTTTTTCTTAAGCTTTATGATCGGACCTGTTTTTTTTATTCTTATAGAAACAAGTATTACAAGAGGTTTTAGAGCCGCTTTGGCTTTTGATTTGGGAGTAATTTTAGCGGATGCTGTTTTTTTTACAATAGCTTTCTTTAGTAGTTTTAGGTTGATAAATTCTATTAAAGATGACCCATCGTTATTCATTTTTGGTGGATTATTAATGATTACTTACGGACTCATCTCCTATGTAAAGCTTAAAAAAGTTCAGCTAGAAACTATTCAAATAGCCAACACTGTCATTAAAAGAGAGTATTTAGGATTATTTATTAAGGGCTTTTTAATTAACTTTATCAACGTTGGTGTATTGGGATTTTGGTTGGCAATTATTATCACTTTAGGTCCCAAAATGGATATGGATACCGAAAGAATGTTTTTGTTTTTTGCTTTCACCATTTTAGCTTATTTTATTACAGATATTTTTAAAATATTATTAGCTAAGCAATTGAGAAAGAAATTAACCCATCATAACATACTTAAGGTAAAGAAAGTAAGTAGTGTTTTGTTGATAATTTTTGGATGCGTAATCTTTTCTAAAGCTTTTGTCAACACAAAAGATAAAGAGTTGAAATTACCTTTGTTAAAATTAGAAAGTAAGAATGAACAGCATTCTACTCATTAAAAAATGAAAATAAAAAAAGCGCTATAAATATAGCGCATTAAAACTTTTGGATTTAAACAAACTATTCTGTTTTTGAAGATTCGTTTTTCGCTTCTTCTTTCTTAGTAGTTTGATGAGAGTTTTCTTCTCCCTTTGTTGCATCCTTGAATTCCTTTATACCTGTTCCTAATCCTTTCATTAGTTCAGGAATTTTTTTACCTCCGAACAATAAAACGATTAAAACAACTACAACAACTATTTGCCATGGACCAACCATGCCTAAAAAAGTATGTAATGCGTTCATATTATTTAACTTAAAGAATTTGTAATTGCAAATATAGTAAGAAAATGTAATTACAATGTTTCATTACTTGTTTTATTTAACTTTTAGAACGTTAATCTTAACAATGAAGATGTTTTTCTAATGTGAATAAAAGCTAAAAATACAATAAGTCAATTTTTATTATGTTTATATTTGTGTATAAAACAATAAAAATATGCCTGCAAAAGGATCGAATTGGAAAAAATGGAAGAAGAAGCTTCTAGATAAATATAGGATTGTTATTGTAAATGATAGAACTTTTGAGGATATTTTATCACTTAAGCTTAATTTGCTAAACGTTGTAGGTGCAATAACTACATTTGTTTTTTTATTACTTTTTTCCAACGTTTTTTTATTGATAATTACACCTTTAAAAGAATATATACCTGGGTATTCATCTGCTTCATTAAAAGAAAAATCAGTGCAATTAGCGTTAAAAATAGATTCATTGGAGACAGAAATAAGGAAAAATGATTTATATGTAGAATCTCTTCAGCGTATATTGAAGGGCGATATAGAAATCTCTAAAATGAATTTAGATTCTTTAGTAAAAACACAAGTTCCGTTGAGTGTTATAGAACACACTACACCAAGTGAAAAAGATTTAGAATTAAGAGAAAAAGTTCGATTAGAAGACAAGTATAATTTATTTAGCAACGCAGAAGTAAAAGTAAGAAACGTTTTCTTTGCTCCAATTGATGGGCAGATTAAACGAAAATACGACCCCAAAGAAGCGCATTTTGGTATTGATTTTACGGCTACAAATAATGCAATAGTTCAATCAGTTGCTAAAGGAACAGTAGTTTTTGTAGATTGGACAATCATGAACGGTTATACAATTATTGTATTGCATGAAGATGGAATTACATCCGTATATAAACATTTATTATCATTAAATAAGGGATTGTATGATACTGTTCAAGCAGGTGATGTACTTGGATTATATAATGGCAGTGATTCAGCCGGTAATCAAGTTAATCAGTCTCATTTTCATTTCGAGCTTTGGAAAGATAATTATCCACTAGACGCCACCATGTTTATAGAGTTTTAAAAAATAACTATGTCAATAAAATCAATAGGCGCAAAAATATTTGCATCAATCATTCATAGAAAAAACAAAAAATGGATAGATAATCCAATAGAAGCACAGCAAAAAGTATTTGCTCAATTGATTCATCAAGCTAAAAATACAAGTTTTGGTAACGATCATCATTTTGAGAAAATTAATGATCATAAAACGTTTGTAGCTAATGTGCCGGTTAGGGACTATGAACAGTTAAAAAGCTATGTTGATCGAGTAGTTGCGGGTGAAGAAAATGTTTTGTGGAAAGGGAAACCTTTATACTTTGCTAAAACGTCAGGCACTACTTCTGGGGCTAAGTATATTCCGTTAACTAAAGAATCGATGCCTTATCATATTCAAGCTGCTAGAGATGCAATTTTGGCATATGTACACGAAACTGGAATAGCTAATTTTGTTGATGGGAAAATGATTTTCTTACAAGGAAGTCCTATTCTGGACGAGAAGAATGGAATAAAGTTAGGACGATTATCAGGTATTGTAGCCCATTTTGTACCAGCTTATCTACAAAAAAACAGATTGCCAAGTTGGGATACAAATTGTATTGAAGATTGGGAAACTAAAGTTGATGCTATTGTAGAAGAGACGGTGAGTCAAGATATGACGGTTATTTCTGGTATACCAAGTTGGGTGCAAATGTATTTTGAACGTTTGAGAAATAGAGAGTATAAAAATGTTGGAGATATCTTCAAAAACTTTAATTTATTCATCTATGGAGGAGTAAACTACGAGCCTTATCGAGCAAAATTTGAGGAATTAATAGGAAGAAGAGTACCTTCTATCGAATTATTTCCTGCTTCAGAAGGTTTTTTTGCTTATCAGGATTCTCAGAAAGAAAAAGGATTATTACTGTTGTTAGATGCTGGTATTTTTTATGAATTTATCAAAGCAGATGAATTTTTTGAAAAGGACGCTAAGCGCTATACTATTGGTGAAGTTGAATTAGGAGTTAATTATGCGATGATTATTTCTACCAACGCAGGCTTGTGGGCGTACAACATTGGAGACACCGTTCAGTTTGTAAGTACTAAACCATATAGAGTAGTAGTTTCAGGAAGAATAAAGCATTTTATTTCAGCATTTGGCGAACATGTGATAGGTAAGGAAGTAGAAACAGCTTTACAGATAGCAATGGAAGGAACTAATGTTCAGGTAAACGAATTTACGGTTGCTCCGCAAATTACTCCAGTAGAAGGATTACCTTATCACGAATGGTTTATTGAGTTTGGGCAAGAACCAGAAGATTTAAATGTATTTGCAGCAAAAATAGACATAGCTTTAAGACAACAAAATGTTTATTATGACGATTTGATTCTTGGAAAAGTATTACAGCCATTAATCATTCGTTCTGTCGTAGAAGGCGGATTTCAAGAGTATATGAAATCAATAGGAAAATTGGGAGGACAAAACAAATTACCAAGATTAAGTAACGATCGAAAAATAGCCGATCAATTAAAAATTAAGAATTAAAAAAGAAGGATTATGAAAGAGATTAAAAATATAACAAGAACAAGAGCACAAGTATCATCTGCAGCAATTGAGCGTATGTATATTACAATGCGTCATTTGTTTAATAGAGGATTTTATAAGCCAATGGGCATTTCTGGAGATACGTTGCGCGAAGCACTTTTGGAGCTTCGTCCTGAAATTTATGGAACTATTGCTGAAGAAAAAGTAGAATTAAACGGTTTGTTATACGTTATAGAGCGTTTACCTATTGGAATCGAAGAATGTAGATATATTAATCTTACTTCGGATGAAGGATATTCATTTTCTCACTTTACAGCATTGGTTCCGCCAAAGCGAAGAAGAAATTGTTATCGTATCGATGAAGAACAAATGAATATTGAAATTACCAGAGGAAGATCTGATATTTATGATGTATTAACGCATTTGACCTTTATTTTTATCGAATCACATAAAATTATGAATCGCGTTTTGGTTGGTGAAGATGGAAGGGTAACCCGTGATTGGACAAAAATTGAAGCTGCAGCAAAAGTTGAACAACCTTTAGAACAAATGGAAAAAGAAGTGGTTATGTCACATTTAGCCAATGTTCTGGGACGTTCTTTTTCAGAAGTTTTAGATATTTACGATAAATTTGCTACAGCAGAAAATCCAGATCGTTTTCTTGACGTAATTTATTGGTTAGGTAAGTTGGCAATTGAAGAAGAAGTAGACAACAATAAACGAACCATTACGTTTAGTCCTTTATTAAGAGAACGATTAGGGCATCATATTTACGGAGAAATTTGGTCGAATAGAATCAAACAAGTCTTGTTAGAAAAAGGTTTGTTAGAAAGACCAATTCATATCATTAGCGCTAACATGCACAGTGTAATGAATTCTATTTTTGCGCCAAGTGTGGTAAAAGATAAAGTAGAAGTTTCGGAAGAAGTAGAAATTTACGAGGAATTGAGTAAATCTGAAAATAGAGAACTTCGTCATTTAGTAAAGCAAAGAGCTGAATCTGAAGGAATGATTTTTTTAGCGGATGAATCAGGGACCAATATTGACGTACAAATTTTTGATACTGCTAAGATCAATTTTTCGTCAACAAACTTTAAAAAAGCTACATTTGAAAAAGATTATCCAGTAATTATTGTAATGGATTATGCTTTTGGTGAGCAAGCATATGAAACAATTGACGAATTGCTTAAACCTTATAAAAAAGAGATTAAGTTAAATGTAGAGTCTGTTTCAATTATGGGTAAAGCCGGAATTCTCGAAGGCGGAAAAGGAGATATAATGATTCCGTTTGCGCATATTAATGAAGGAACGGGAGACAATTATCCTTTTAATAATGAATTGACGGTGGAAATGCTAGAAGGGTATGGTATACCAGTAACAGGAGGAACAATGGTAACAGTACTTGGTACCTCTTTGCAAAATAAAGATTTATTAAAGTTTTTTCACGATTCTACTTGGGGAGTAATTGGATTAGAAATGGAAGGTGCTCATTATCAAAAAGCTATTCAGTCTGCTTCAATGATTCGAAAAAGCATCAATCCAAATGTGAAAGTAAGATATGCGTATTATGCTTCGGATAATCCACTAGAAACAGGAAGTACATTAGCCTCTGGAGGATTGGGAACAACAGGTGTAAAACCAACATACTTAATTACAATTAAAATTTTAGAACAAATTTTTAATATTGTTTAAATAAAATATGACAAACAATAACAATAATCATTCGAAAGAAACGGATGAAATAAATTTGATTGATATTAAAAATGCCGTAGCTTCATTTATTGAGGCTATTGGCTTTTTTATTTTTCGTCAATGGTATTTGATACTTATTGGCTTATTAATAAGTTTTTTTATCAATTTTGAGAATATAAAAGGTTATTTAGGATCTGAAAGCAATGTGACAAAAGATTTATCTTATAATATTTTATTAGTACCTCAATTTGAAAGTATTGATTATTTGGATCAGATAGTTAGCAGTAATTTTAAAGATAAAATTGAGGATAATGCTATTCAGAAATCTAAACTAGTAGGTGTTGATGATTTATATACTTTTTTAGAGAAAGATAGTTTACGTGTTTCTATTTTTAAAAGTGTAAATACTAAGTTAGAAACTTTTGAGGATGTTATACACAATTATCCCCTGAGTAAAAATTATCGTTTTCAATTATTACAATTAGATGCTTTACCAACTTTTGATATTAATGCCTTTCTATTAAAAATAAAAAATCATTTTGATGAGAATGTGTTTTTTGCAACAAAACAGAAAATAGAAAATCAACGAATAGACAATCAATTAATGACTTTAAGACAAGCATTAGCGTCTACAGAATCACTTCCTTTAAAAGGAATTGACGCAGTAAAATTACAACAATACCTAATTGATCAAATAGCTAGCCTAGAACAAGAAAAGCTAACAACATCCAATGTTATTTATATTGTTGATTATTTTAAAGTTGAAAGAGAATCAGCAGGATTATCACCTATAAAAAAAATGGTAATAGATAGTTTTAAATACGTTGTATTGTTATTATTGTTAGGCGGATTAATAGATTTGTTGAAATATTATAAAAAGAAAATGTAAACATGAAAGTTATACCTACAAAATTTACAGATTGTTTTATCATCGAACCAAAAGTTTTTAGAGATGATAGAGGTTATTTTTTCGAAAGCTTTAATCAACAAACCTTTGAAGAGAAAACGGGATTAAAAGTAAATTTTGTACAAGACAATCAATCATTTTCAACTAAAGGAGTCTTAAGAGGTTTGCATTTTCAAAAAGGAAATGCTCAACAAGCAAAACTAATTAGGGTTATTCAAGGAAAAATACTAGATGTAATAGTTGATTTAAGAGCTAAATCAACTACTTATGGACAGTATATGTTGATGATTTTAGATGATCAATCATACCAACAACTGTTTATTCCTAGAGGATTTGCACATGGTTTTTTGGTTTTGAGTGAAACCGTTATTTTTTCATATAAATGTGATAATTTTTATAGTAAATCCGACGAGGGAGGAATAATTTACAATGACCCAGATTTAAGTATTGATTGGCCTAAATTAGACATAGAATTTATTGTTTCTGAAAAAGATAAACTTTTGCCAAGCTTTAAGGAGATTCAACCATTATGAAAAAAGTAATTGTAACTGGAGCAAACGGACAAATGGGACAAGCCTTACAATCTATCGTGAGCCAATATTCAAATGTGCAATTTGAGTTTTTTAATAGCGAATTGTTAGATATTTCAAATTATGATAACTGTGTTTCTATTTTTGAAAAATACAAACCAAATGTTTGTTTAAATTTTGCGGCTTATACCAATGTAGAAAAGGCAGAGGTAGAAAAAGAAAAAGCTTATTTAGTAAATGCAGAAGGAAGTAAGAATCTTGCTAAAGTTTGTTGGGAATTTGACGTAATATTAGTCCATACTTCAACCGATTTTGTTTTTGATGGTGAAAAAACAGAACCTTATAAAATAAATGATTTTCCAAATCCTATAAACGTTTATGGCGCATCTAAATTAAAAGGAGAACAATATATTCAGGAAATAGCAAATAAATATTACATTATTAGAACTTCTTGGGTATATTCAGATTTTGGACACAATTTTAAAAATACAATGCTAAAATTGGCACAGACTGAAAATGAAATAAGCGTTGTAAACGATCAGATAGGATGTCCAACTAACGCAATAGATGTTTGTGAATTTATAATGTATTTATTGCAAGAAAATAAATCTTACGGATTATATCATTTTAGAGGAAACAAAATTTGCAGTTGGTATGATTTTGCTGTATCTATTTTTAAAGAGAATAATATTAATATAAAAGTAAATGCAATTGCATCTTCAGAATATTCAACAAAGGCACAACGACCAAAGTATAGTGTTCTTGAGAATAGTTTAGAGGATATTTTTATTAGATAAATAGTGACGGAATGAATAAAGAGTTTCTGAAAAACATAGTAATTAATAATTTTTCTTTAGGATTACAGTTTGGCTCTAGATGGTTGATGAACATTGTTTTATTGATAAGCTTGGGAATAGTACCTTTCGGAACTTTTTCATTTGTTTATTCATTTGCTAATATTTTAGTATCTGTTTTGCCATTTGGCAGTCAGTTTTTTCTTATAAAAGAGGTAAATGAGAATAAAGATAATAGCAAAACTTTACTATCTTCATTTATAGTACTTACCTTTTTTAGTTTACTGGCATTCATAATTTTGTTTGTTATAGATGTTGCTAACTTAAATAAATATGGCTTTTTAATTTATCTAGGACTTTTATTGGGTATTTTATTCAGTATTAATACAATATTTTATTCATTTTTAAAAGGCATAGGTAAGTTTTATATTGAGCTTCAATCGAATATAGTTTTTTCAATTTTAGTTTTTTTACTAACAGCTTATATCTATTTCATTAATGTGCTAGATGTACAAATAATCATGATTTATCTTATCATTTTTAATCTAGTAACAATTAGTTTTTTGATATATCAGGCAAGGAATGAGTTTTCATATCATTTAATAAAAGGTCTTTTTTGCAAAGAATCTTTAAAAACAATTTGGCAAGAACGAAAGTATTACGGTTTTCAAGATATTGTTACAGCATCATTTTTACAGGGGGGAATGTTGATTTTGCCTTTGTTTATAGCTGATGATATTTATGGGGAGTACAGAGCTCTTTTACTGCTTGTAGCTCCATTTGCGTTGTTGAACTTGGCATTTTCACAAGTTTTATTAAATCAAATAAAGAATGCTTCTGATAATGAAAAAATGCAAATTTTTGGAAGATTGCAAAAAATGGCTATTCCAGTTCTTTTGATAATTCTTGGATTGATGTATTTCTTCAAAGATATTATATTGACTAAATTGCTTAAAATAGAAAATGAACCAAATATTAATATTGCATTTTTAGGGGTATTAATGATAATATTATTGAGTTTTATTTTTGCTGGATATGAGATGCTTTTGGTTGCTTTTAATAAACAGAAAATACGTTTTTATATTATGATAGTTGGTGCTTTAGCTAATTTGCTTTCAATAGTAATTTTATTGCCAAAGTACGGTATTATTGGAGCTATTGGAACAAATGTAATTTCAACATTTGTTGTATTTAGTTTAATGATATGGGTTGGTGAAAAGCGATTAATAAAGAAGAATTAATTAAAGAATGTCGTTAAAGCAGTTATGTAAATGGTTTTTTGTTCTTGGAATATTTCTTATTCCATTTACTAATTTTCAAGGAATGCAAATTCTTAAAGAATATGCTAAAGAATCGGCTATTTATCCATGGTTGTTGGGAGGAATACTACTTTTTTTATTTTCGCTATTCAAGAAAAAAACGTTTTACTTTCCCTATAAATATTCCTTAATTTTAATTGTATTTGCCTTTATAATATGGAGTTTATTATCTTATACTTTAAATATCGAATCTATTCAAGATCATTTTTTTAAATTTAGAACAGGAAATAGTCGTTTTTTTTCACAATTGATTTCTTTGATAATTTCTTCTGTATTTTTGATTTATTTCTTCTGGAATACAATTAGATCATGGTCGTTAGAACAAGTTTTTTTTACCATTCGAAAAACAATTACCTATAGTTTTATTTTTGTGTTTTTGTATGGATTACTTGAGTTATTAGTAATAAATAGTCAACATGATTTCATTAGAAAAATTGTATTAGCCTTTAATTATCTGCCGTTTATTAATAAAGAAACTTTTTATTTTAATCGATTATCATCTGTAGCTTTTGAAGTTCCATCTTTAGGTAATTATTTAATTTTTGTTGCTGGTTGGATGTTGAGTTATATTTTTACAGAAAAGAATAAATGGCTAGGCAGTATTCCTGCCATATTAGTTCTTGTTTTAGTAGTAAAGTCTGGTGCAAGGGCAGCAACTGTAATAGTGTTTTTTCAATTCTTTGTTTTCTTAGTTATCTATTATTTTTATTTTTTAAATAGCAAAATAGTAAAGAAAATAGTCAGAATTGGTATTATTTCAGCAGCTACTTTATGCGTTGTTTTTTCAGCAGATATTGTTCAAAAAATTAATAATAAATTAAATTTCTTTACTGTAGAAAATAACATATCAAATCAATCAAGATATGGTATGCAATATGCTACTTTACAAGTTTTTAAAGAGCATTATTTAATAGGAGTTGGTTTAGGACAAAATACTTTTCATAAACGAGATCATTATCCCAATTGGGCAATAAAAGATAATTTTGAGTTTTCTAAGTGGTATTTAAATGAAAATGTGCCTGATTTCCCTCCTGATTTTAATATATATACAAGATTATTAGCAGAACTTGGCATTATAGGTTGTGCAATTTTTATTTTTTTTCAAGTAGAATGTTTACGGCAAACTAGGCGATTACTGCGTTTAGAGACCGGTATTTCTCGTATATTAGCTATTACGTTATTTATATCTTTTGTTGGTTTTGCAATTAATTGGTTACAAATAGATTTTTTTAGACAGTTTGGTTTTTGGCTATGTTTCACAATTTTACTTTTTATGAATAAGAATTTTTTTCTGATAAAATCCTCAAATCAAGATGAACATTAGTATTTCTGTAGTTATTCCGTGTTATAATTGTTCAGAAACAATTGGTCAATGTGTGGAATCAGTGGTCAACCAAAAACAAAAGGTAAAAGAGATTATTTTAATTAATGATGGCTCAAGTGATTCTACTTTAGAAGTATTACATAAAATTAAGTCTTCATACCAAGATATATTGATAGATTTTGTAATAATAGATCAAGTTAATCAAGGACCATCTGTGGCTAGAAATAAGGGTTTAGCTGTTGCAAAGGGCAATTGGATAGCCTTTCTTGATTCTGATGACATGTGGATAGAAGATAAATTGGATATACAATTAGCAATTATTAAAAGCTATCCTAATGCTTTAATTTTAGGTGGCCCTTCGGGTAATTGGCAAGCTAAGAAAAAGAAGCTTTCTGTCGTTCGATTTTCGCAATTATGCTTTAAAAACTTTTTTGTAACTCCATCAACAATGGTAAAAAAAGATGTGATTCGAGAACTTAGGTTTAACGAAAATCAAAAATATTCAGAAGATTATCGATTTTTTTTAGAACTGTTAGCTACTGATAAAAAAAAATATTTTGGAGTTTCAACAAACTTTCCTTTGAGCATGAATATCCATGGTAAAAGAAGTTATGGGGATAAAGGTTTATCTAGTAATATTTTCAAAATGCAGAAAGGAGAATTGAGTAACTTTAGACAATTATATAAGGAGAGGAAGTTATCCTTTGTAATGTATTCTGTTGTGGTTGTTTTTTCAAATTGTAAGTTTTTTAGACGTTGTATAATTACTAATATTTGTAACTAATGAAAGCTATTGTATTAAATAAGATAAATTACCTTTTGTTGTCTTTTTATCTAGTATGCTTAGTATTCGATTTTAAAATAGTAAATATTGCTTTACTCCTTTTATTATTTACTTCAGTTATTACTATTTTAAAAGATAGAGAATCAATTTACAACAACTTTAAAGAGAATGTTGTGGTATATAGTGTTGTGTTATTATTTTTTCTTTATCAACTATTACATGGTGTTTTTAACTTTGAGTTATCGGAAAAAAGAATAGGATTGTTATTTCTTTTTATAGGATCACTTTTTGTAATGACAAGAATATTAGACATAAGGTGGTTTATTAAAGTGTTTATAGGCTGTTTAGGGCTTGTTGTTTTGGGAGGATGTTACAACATACTAAATTATTATTTTCAATCAGAAGAGTTTAATTTAGTTGCTGGTGCACATATCAATCCTATGTTAATTGTAGACCGTCCATATTTAGGATTTTTGTTAGGAATAGGTATAGTATTAAGTTTTTTTATGTATAATCTAGAGAAGAAAATTGGTAATACAAATAAATTTTGGTTGTTTATACCTCTTATTTTCTTCTCGTACTTAATATTTGTTGGTAATAGGGTACAGTTATTATCGTTGATTTTTTTAGCTTTTGTGTATGCTTTCTTCTATTTAAAAACAACTTGGAAGAAAAAGCTGTACTTTTCTACTTTTTTTTTACTAGGTATATTAAGCGTTTTTACATTAAGTGATACTCTAAAACAACGTTTTGCATTGGCCTCATTTGATAATGAGGAAATAATAAATTCATTGGCAGAAAAAGAACCACGTGTTATTATTTGGAAATGTACTAAAAGTATTTGGCTAGAAAATAGCACCAATGTTTTTTTTGGTGTTGGGAAGGTACAAATACTGGAAGATAAATTAGCCGACTGTTACGATCGTAAGACAATAAACAATAGATTGAGAGGCTATTTTCTAGATGCATTATTTAACACTCACAACCAATTTTTAGAGTATTTAGTATTAACGGGTACGGTTGGTTTTGGTTTGTTTTTATCTGTTTTTATCACTTTATTCATTAAGGTAAGAACTAATTTTTATTCAACAGCATTACTTTGTTTATTATTCAATTTTTGTTGTGTAGAAAACCTATTTGATATTCAGCTTGGCTCGTATTTTATGGGTTTTACAATCGGCTTAATTCTTTTATTAGACAATTTTTTTAATCGTAAGAGCTTGCAAACCCCTACAGGTTTCTTTGGTAATAATCGAGCAATAAGTTAAAGTTTTTATTTTTGTCAAAATAAATTGTACAGTTTTCGAAAGCTTGGTTACCTAATTGCAATCTATAATCTGGTCGCTCCAGTTTTTTTATAATTGGATATAATTCACTAGCTGAGTTAAAAAGAAAACCATTATAATCATTTATTACAATATCTTTATTACCTATAACATTAGTGGCAATGATAGGTTTTCTAAAAGCCATTGCTTCTAATACTGCAATAGGTAATCCTTCCCATAAAGATGTCTGAATATATAAATCAAGTTGGTTTAAATACGGAAAAACTGCTACGTTATTGGTAAACCAACCTGTAATAGTAATATTTGGAGCTGTTAATAAATGATTCAATTCCCCATCACCAATCCAAAAGAACATATGTTCAGGGAATTGCAAAGCAATAGCGTTGAAAAGCGTGGGGTTTTTTTGATACGATATTCGACCAATAGTTCCAATGACTAATTGTCTAGTTGAATTGTCTCTTTTTTCATAAAATTGTTCAAGAAGATTTAAATCTATGCCATTTCTAACTAAAAGCGATTTTCCTATTCTTTTTGCAATTTTATATTCAGTATCTCCACAAGCTATTGTTGTGCCTCCAAAAAAAAGTTGAGTAATTTTTTCGATACTGTAAAATAATTTCTTTTTTACATGGGATACATCTTCTCTTAAAAAAGAATATCCATGAGGTGTGTAAAAAACTTTACATTTATTACCGTTTAAAAAAGTAGCCCATCGACCAATAACACCTGCCTTAGAAGAGTGTAAATGAACAACATTTGGTTGAAGTTCTTTCAATAATTTTCTTAATGTAAAGGTTGATTTTAAATCGTTAATTGGTTTTAATTCCCTTTCCATTGCAATATTAATTAATTGAATGTTGGCAGGAAAATCAACATCTATTTGTTGCTGGGTTATTTCTTTACGTTGATTACTATAAATGATTATTGTCTCAATATCTGTAAATTGACTAAAAAACGCTGCTAAATCTTTAAAATAAGAATATACACCGCCGCCAAAAGATTCTACAACATGAACAATTTTCATTTATAAAAGTAAGTTTAGTTTAAATACAAATGTAAGTGTATTAATCCTAAAAGTAATAATTTATTAATAGGCTTTTCATTGTATTAAGAAGTTTGAGTAACTTTGGTTAATCTTTATAAAAAACAGATGAAAAGAGTTTTAATTACTGGAGCTGCAGGATTTCTGGGGTCTCATTTATGTGACAGGTTTGTTAATGAAGGATTTCATGTTATTGCAATGGATAATCTCATAACTGGCGATATTAAAAATATTCAACATCTGTTTCATCTACAAAATTTTGAATTCTACCATCACGACGTATCAAAGTTTGTTCACGTACCTGGTGAACTAGATTATATTTTACACTTCGCCTCACCAGCTAGTCCAATAGACTATTTGAAAATACCTATCCAAACATTAAAAGTTGGGTCTTTAGGAACGCATAATTTATTAGGATTGGCAAGAGTTAAAAAAGCTAGAATTCTAATTGCATCTACTTCTGAGGTTTATGGAGATCCTTTAATACATCCACAAAGTGAAGAATATTATGGCAATGTAAATACAATTGGACCGAGAGGTGTTTATGATGAGGCAAAACGATTCCAAGAATCAATAACAATGGCATATAATACTTTTCATGGATTGGAAACCAGAATTGTAAGAATTTTTAATACTTATGGTCCACGAATGCGTTTAAATGACGGAAGAGTTATTCCTGCATTTATTGGACAAGCTTTACGTGGAGAAGATTTAACCGTTTTTGGAGATGGAAGTCAGACTAGATCTTTTTGTTATGTTGATGATCAAATAGAGGGAATATTTAGATTGTTGTTGTCTAATTATCAATTACCTGTAAATATTGGTAATCCAGACGAAATTTCTATTTTAGATTTTGCCAAAGAAATTATTAAGTTAACAAATAGCAGTCAAAAAATAATTTATAAAGATTTACCAATAAATGATCCATTACAGCGTTGTCCTGATATATCTAAAGCAAAAGCAATTTTAGATTGGACACCAAAGGTTGATAGGGCAGAAGGAATGAAATTAACATTAGATTATTTTAAAACACTGACAAAGGAAGAGTTGTTAAAAGAAGCACATAAAGATTTTTCAAATTATATTCACTAGTGGGTAAGAAAACAGGACGATATTCATATTTAGTAAGACCAATAACAACACTGATCGATTTATTGGTTATTAATATTACCGCTGAGCTTTGTTTTAATAACATACCTCAGCACAACTTCTTGTTTCATGTCGTACTGTCATTAGGCTGGATAGTTTCTGCTATTATTACTTCGTTTTACGAAGTGTATAGGCATACCAAAACAGTAGCAGTATTAGAAAAAATTTGTAAGCAATTTTTGTTTCAATTTATTTTTGTAGCTGCTTATAATGGAATTTTTAAACGTTTTGCAGAACCAAATGAATTATTGTTTTTTGGCATTTTATCTTTCTGTATTATTAGTGCAAATAAATTGTTCCTTTTTATTTTCTTCAAATATGTAAGAAAAATCCTGAAAGGTAATTACAGAAGAGTATTTTTATTAGGCAATACTTCTGAAATGATTGATTTAAAAGAAGTTTTGATTAAAAGACAAGATCTTGGTTATCAGTTATTCAATTACGAATTCGAAGAAGAACAAGTAGGTTTAGATCGATTGAAAGACTTTATTGTAACAAATAAAATAGATGAAATTTTTATTCCGTTTTCTTTTACTAGAGAGGGAAATTTTATTGAATTGCTAACATTTGCAGATAGTCAGATGATTAATGTTTTATATGTACCAACTCAAAAAGACATAATAAAAAATAATCTGTCAACACAGTATTATGATTTTATACCTGTTGTACATAGACGCACTATCCCTTTAGATAAGCCTTACAATAAGCTCATTAAAAGAGTTTTTGATTTAGTTTTTTCCACCTTAGTTATCTTTTTTGTTTTGTCTTGGTTAGTTCCCTTATTAGCCATTTTAATTAAAAAAGAATCAAAGGGACCAGTGTTTTTTAAACAAAAACGAACAGGGTTGGGTGATAATGAATTCTGGTGTTATAAGTTTAGATCAATGTGTATAAATGAAGCCAGCGATACAAAACAAGCCACTAAAAATGATCATCGAGTAACCAAAATTGGAGCGTTTTTGAGAAAAACAAGCTTAGATGAGTTTCCTCAGTTTATCAATGTTTTCTTAGGAGATATGTCCATTGTTGGGCCTCGTCCACATATGGTTGTGCACACTAAATTGTATTCTAAAAGGGTAAATAGATTTATGTTGAGGCATTTGGTAAAACCCGGCATAACAGGAATGGCCCAAACACACGGTTATAGAGGAGAAATAGAAACAGATAGAGACATTATTAATCGTTTTAAATACGATCTTTTTTATTTGGAAAATTGGTCAATTATTCTCGATTTAAAAATAATTTATCTTACTGTTTATAATGTTTTTAAAGGAGAAGAAAAGGCTTATTAAGCCTTTTCTTGATTAACAATATTCTTATTAGAAGTAAGCTTTCGTTATTCGCTTAATTATAATTATTTTTGACCATTAATAACAAACAACACAATTGATGAAAATTTTACTATTAGGTTCTGGCGGACGTGAGCATGCTTTAACCTGGAAAATGTTGCAAAGCAACCAATGTGAAGCAATATTTGTAGCACCTGGCAATGCTGGTACAGCAAAAATAGCAACTAATTTAAATCTTAATCCCAATGATTTTGAAGCAGTAAAACAAGCTGTTATCAGTAATCAAATCAATATGGTGGTAGTTGGACCTGAAGATCCATTAGTGCGTGGAATTGTTGATTATTTCAAGGCAGATAAGGTATTAAAAAGCATTCCAGTAATTGGGCCGTCAAAAGCTGCTGCTCAATTGGAAGGAAGCAAAGATTTTGCGAAAGAATTTTTAATTAAACACAATATTCCTACAGCAGCTTATAAAAGTTTTACAAAAGATACTGTTGAAGAAGGAAAAGCTTTTTTAGAAACTTTAAAAGCTCCATATGTTTTAAAAGCAGACGGATTGGCAGCTGGAAAAGGTGTTGTTATTCTTGAAAACATTGAAGAAGCAAAGCAAGAACTAGAAAATATGCTAGTTGATGCTAAGTTTGGTGATGCGAGTTCAAAAGTTGTTATAGAAGAATTTTTATCAGGCATTGAGTTAAGCTGTTTTGTATTAACAGATGGTCAATCTTATAAAATTTTGCCAACAGCAAAAGATTACAAGCGAATAGGAGAAGGAGATAAAGGATTAAATACAGGTGGAATGGGAGCTGTGTCGCCAGTACCATTCGCAACAGAAGAGTTTTTAGATAAAGTAGAACAACGAATTGTAATACCTACAATTGAAGGTATTAAGAAAGATCAATTGGATTACAAAGGATTTGTATTTATCGGCTTAATAAAAGTTGGTGAAGATCCGTTTGTAATTGAATATAACGTTCGTATGGGCGATCCGGAAACAGAAGTAGTAATGCCTAGAGTTAAATCGGATTTAGTAGAGTTATTTAAAGCCGTTGCAGAAGAAAGACTAGAAGAAATGACACTGGAGCAAGACCCGCGTTCAGCTACAACAGTAATGCTTGTATCTGGAGGATATCCTGAAGAATATGAAAAAGGAAAGATAATTACTGGTTTAGATGCAATTGGCGATTCATCTATTGTTTTTCATGCAGGAACTGCTGATAAAGAAGGGGAAATTGTTACTAACGGAGGAAGAGTATTAGCCGTTACATCTTACGGAAACACTTTTGATGAGGCATTAAAAAAATCTTATCAAAACATAGATAAACTAAATTTTGATAAGATTTACTATCGTAAAGACATTGGTTTCGATCTTTAAGATATGCTTATTTTAAGAATGACTGGGCTGTAGTATCTTGTTCGTCTTCGTTGTTAGCTTTGAAAATTTGAAGCTGTTTTAACCAGAAAACAAAATAGTAACAAGTAATCAAGATAAAAATCCAAGTGATTGTATTTGCGGCCCACCAGTTCTTAAGTTCTAGTTCACTAAGGAGATCCATAGGTATAAAAAGTACCTTGGTAAATAAAAATCCTAAGCCATTAAAAAATGAAGTCATTTTTCTTCTATTTTAAAATTAGATAATACGTTAGTTATTCAAATTCAGTTATTAAAATTAAGTATAATAAACGGAACTTACAGTACAAAAATATAAAATATATAAATGTTAGCAAGTGTTTTTAATAAAACAAGACCAATTAACTACATAATTCTTACGTTATTAGTTGTTTTCTTCTATTCAATCTTTATTGATAAGTCATTTCTTCTTTCAGGAGATACCTATCAATTGGTTAGTAAAGTTGGTGTTTTAGTATTGTTGCTTTTAATGATTTATCTAGCTCAGTTTATTGTTTCTAGAAATAGATTAGCTAACGACACAGGATATGTTCCGCTAATATTTGTGAGTTTTTTGTTGTTATTTCCTACTAGTTTTGAGAATATTAAGGTTGTAATAGCTGGTTTTTTTATATTGTTGGCTTTGCGCAGAATATTCTCACTTCATTCTTTAAAAGAATCAAAAGAGAAAATTTTTGATGCTTCGCTTTGGATATGTATAGCAAGTTTATTTCACTTCTGGAGTATTTTGTATTTTATTTTGTTGTTTTATGCTATTGCTTCTTTTGGTTCAAAAGATTATAGAAACTGGATTATTCCTATTATCTCTTTTTTTGGTGCATTTGTGTTTTTATCTCTTTACTTATTGATAAATAAGGAGTCGTATTATGATTGGATAATACAAAAAATACATGTAAGTTTTAACTTCATGTATTTTGAAAATGTATATCAAAATATTGCTTTAGCAGTGTTTGTATCAATAGCTTTGCTTTATTTCTTTTCTCAGTTTATCACATTGTCTAGCAAGCCATACAACATGCAAAATATCTATAAAAAAGTTATGTTAGCTTTTGTTTTAGGCGTGTTGATTTATGTAATATCACAAGACAAAAATAACGGAATGCTATTATTTACATTTTTTCCATTGGCAATATTAGGTGCTAATTATATTTTTAGCATTCCACAAAATTGGAGAAAAGAAGCAAATACATATAGCATTTTTGGTATTGGTTTTTTCTTTTATCTAATGCAATTGATTTTATAGTTTTTGACCATAAGCTAAATCACCAGCATCACCCAATCCTGGAACAATATAGTTGTTGTCATTTAATTTCTCATCTAAAGTTGCTACCCATAGATTTACAAAGTCTGGTAAGTTTTCTTCTAAAAAATCAACTCCTTCTGGGGCTGCAATTACTACAGCAATGTGTAATTCTTTAGGTTGTTCTTCTTTCATTAATTTATTAATTACCGCAACTAAAGATTGACCAGTAGCCAGCATCGGATCGATTAAAATTAATATTTTATCCTGGAAAGAAGGAGCAGCTTGGTATTCTACTAAAATTTCACTAGCCTCTCCATGTTTACCATGTCTGCGATAAGCCGATACAAAACCATTTTCAGCATCATCAAAAAAATTCATAAATCCAGTGTGTAGAGCTAATCCTGCACGTAAAATAGAACACAAAACTATTTTATCTTTTATACTGGTTGTATGCTTAATTCCTAAAGGGGTTTGTACTTCTATTGCCTGATAACTAAGTGTTTTACTTAATTCATAAGCCATAATTTCTCCAATACGTTCTATATTTTTTCTAAAACGCATACTATCTTCTTGCGTATGTACGTCTCTTAGTTGTGCCAAGAAATGATTTAAAATACTGTTTTCTTTAGAAATATAGTGAATTTTCATAACGTTATAATTAGTTCTATAAAAGTATAAAAACTATATTTGTAAATAAAATTATTAATATGTTTTCAGAATTAGCCTTCCCTATTTTCGAAGAATCTATACAAGATTATCACAAATTTGATAATGTAGATCAGCCTATCAATAATCCATATCCGAAAGACGATATCAAACATTTGTTGTACTTAAAAAACTGGATTGATACGGTGCAATGGCACTTTGAAGATATCATTAGAGATCCTCAAATTGACCCAGTTGCTGCATTAGCTTTAAAAAGAAGAATTGATGCTTCTAACCAAGAGCGTACAGATATGGTGGAGTATATTGACAGTTATTTTTTACAAAAATATAAAGATGTTGTGGTAAAAGAAGGGGCGAAAATTAATTCTGAAAGTCCTGCTTGGGCAATTGATAGACTGTCAATTTTAGCACTAAAAATTTATCATATGCACGAAGAAGCTACCAGAGCTGAAGCAACTGCAGAGCATAGAGAAAAATGTCAAGAAAAATTAGATGTTCTGTTAGAACAAAAGAAAGATCTTACTTTGGCTATCGATGATTTATTAAACGATATTTCTAACGGAGATAAATACATGAAAGTGTATAAACAAATGAAGATGTATAATGACGAGGAATTAAATCCGGTGTTGTATCAAAATAAGAAATAATTATATCTTTGAAAAATAATTAAAAAGCGTGATGATTCACGCTTTTTTTATTCAACAACTAATTTATAATGAAGTGGATAAATTAAAGCATATTGTAATTTTCAGACTTTCAGCAATGGGAGATGTTGCCATGACAGTACCTGTAATAAGAGCATTAATAGAACAACATCCAGATGTGAGAGTAACGGTGGTTTCTCGTCTGTTCTTTAAACCGTTCTTTAATGGTATTGATCGTTTATCGTTTTTTTCGGTTGATGTCAAGAAAAGGCACAAAGGGTTTCTTGGATTAATGCGCTTGTACACTGATTTAAAAAAATTAAACGTAGATTATTTTGCTGATTTTCACAATGTTTTGCGCTCGCAAATCATTAGAGCGTTATTTAAGACAAGTGATGTAAAAGTAGCTGCGTTAGACAAAGGAAGAGAAGGAAAAAAAGAACTAACCAGAGCCGATAATAAAGTTTTTAAGCAATTGCCAACAATGTTTTCAAATCATCAAATAACGCTAAAAAAGTTGGGATTTTCTGTAGATATTGCTCATCCAAAATTTCCTTCAGTACCTCAACTTTTGCCAGAATTACGTCAATTTGTAAATGAAAAAACAACACATTGGATTGGTATTGCACCATTTGCACAATACGATACAAAAGTATATCCGCTAGATTTAATGCAGAAAGTAATTGATGAGTTAGCTGAAAATGAAAATATCACCATTTTCTTATTTGGTGGTGGCGAAAAAGAAATTTCATTGCTAAATCAGTTAAAAAGAGACAATGAGAATGTTGTTGTAATGGCAGGGAAAGTAAAATTGGATGCTGAATTAAATTTAATTCAACATTTAGACGTTATGCTTTCTATGGATTCTGGAAATGCGCATATTGCAGCAATGCTGGGTAAAAAAGTAGTTACATTGTGGGGAGCAACACATCCTTACGCTGGGTTTGCACCATTTAATCAACCAGCAGATTATTGTATTACTGCAGATAGAAATAAATATCCGCTATTGCCAACATCGGTTTACGGAAACAAAAAAGTAGAAGGATACGAAGATGCAATGCGCACAATTAGTCCACAAACCGTATGCAATAAGTTAATAGAAATCATTAATTTTGATAAATAAACCTCTTTAATTAAAGAAAAATGAGAATAGAAGATTATATAAGAGATGTACAAGATTTTCCGAAAGAAGGGATTGGTTTTAAAGATATTACACCACTTTTAAACAATCATGCTGCAATGGTAGAAACTACAAAACAGTTGATTGCATTGCTAGGAGATAAAAAAGTGGATAGAGTTGTAGGAATGGAAAGTAGAGGGTTTTTCTTTGCTACCTTGTTGGCAAAAGAATTGGGGGCAGGGTTTGTACCAGTAAGAAAACCTAAAAAACTTCCGTTTGCTACCTTAGCACAAGAATATAGTTTAGAATACGGAACAGATGTTTTAGAAATGCATATCGACGCAATAAAACCAGGAGAAAAAGTATTAATTCACGATGATGTTTTAGCAACTGGAGGAACGGCAGAAGCAGTTTGTAAATTAGTAGAACGCTTGGGTGGAGAAATTGTTCAGGTAAACTTCTTGATGGAATTATCGTTTTTAAACGGAAGAGAAAAATTAAAAGATTATGAGGTAAAGAGCCTAATTACTTATTAGTTTTTTGAAAAATAGTATAGTTTTTAAATTTATTGAAAAGTTTACAGTTTATATAAACTGTAAACTTTTTTTGTTTTCGTTATCAAAAAAAAAAATATTGATTATTTAATTACGAATAGTTAAATTGTAAGGCGGTGATGAACACCATTTTGCTTGTATATGTTATTTTTTTCAAAAATAGTTGCATTTTCAAAAAAATATTAGAAAACTTTGACCCAGCTTTTTAGGGCAGAATAAATAGATGAAAGAAACAGTACAATATATTACTTTAAAAAAATACAGTTTAGATAAGGCTTCAACTGCTGTTTTCTCTTTATCTACATCGCGGTTTTCGCGGTCGCGGGCTTAGTCTTTATAGCCTTTCTAAAAAAATATAATGTTTTTGGCATTATATCTGTTACATATATCATTTATTTTATTAATGTGTTTCATGCAATTGAATAATTGTTGGTTTTAATCGGCCACTCTATTTTATTGTTTTGAATCTAATTGTCTGTTTTTGAAATGAATTCAAATCAGTTTATCGTTATTCCTGCAAATGAAACTCATGTAGGATATGCAGAACAAATTTGCGAAGAAATGGCTCAATCGGCTTTGGCTCGTGGTACGGGTATTGCTAGAAGAAAACCGGAATATGTTGCCAATAAAATGATCGAAGGCAAAGCGGTAATTGCTTTGCACAAAGACGGTACTTGGGCTGGTTTTTGTTATATAGAAACTTGGAGTCATGGTGATTATGTAGCAAATTCAGGCTTAATAGTAAATCCAGTTTTTAGAAAAGAAGGATTGGCAAAAACAATTAAAAAACGTGTTTTTGAATTGTCGAGATCAAAATATCCAAAAGCTAAAATATTTGGGTTAACAACAGGATTTGCTGTAATGAAAATCAACTCGGATTTGGGCTATGAACCTGTTCCGTATTCAGAACTTACTCAAGATGAAATGTTTTGGAAGGGATGTGAAAGCTGCGTAAACTTTCAAATTCTTCAAAGTAAAGAAAAGAAAAACTGTCTTTGTACTGCAATGTTGTGGAATCCTGCAGAAAAGGAAAAAGAACTAAGATCAAAAATTGATCAAAAAACAAAAGCTAAAGAGCGATTAAAAAACATGCAAAAAAAATACTCTTTGCTTAAGCGATTGCAAATGCAATTGAAAAAAACAGTCAAAAAAACACATTTATTTTAATTGAAAAAAAATTGAGTCATGAATAATAAGAAAGTAGTTTTAGCATTTAGTGGTGGATTAGATACCAGTTTTTGTGTAATTTATTTAAAAGAAGAATTGGGCTATGAAGTACATTCTGTAGTTGTAAATACAGGGGGATTTGATGCTGAGGAAATCAAATTAATCGAGCAAAAGGCATATGCTTTAGGCGTTGCTTCTCACACAACAATTGACGAAACAGAGGATTATTATAATGATAGCGTAAAATATCTAATTTTCGGAAATGTATTAAAAAATGCTACTTATCCATTATCAGTAAGTGCAGAGCGTGTTTGCCAAGCAACAGCAATTGCCAATTATGCAAAAAAGATTGGTGCAGAAGCTGTAGCACACGGAAGTACCGGTGCAGGAAATGATCAGGTGCGTTTTGATATGATTTTTAATATTCTTGCTCCTAATGTGCAGATTATTACGCCAATTAGAGATTTAAAGCTGAGTAGAGAGGAAGAAATTGAATTTTTGCAAAAACACGGAGTAGAAATCAATGCCGAAAAAGCAAAATATTCTATCAATAAAGGATTATGGGGAACTTCTGTTGGAGGAAAAGAAACATTAACCTCTCATCAATATTTACCAGAAGATGCTTGGCCAACACCAATTACAAAATCTACTCCTGAAAGTGTGGAAATTACGTTTGAAAAAGGAGAACCCGTAGCTTTAAACGGAAAAGTAATGAAGCCAACACAAGTAATTCAAGAATTGCAAGAATTGGCTCAACCTTTCGGAATAGGAAGAGATATTCATGTTGGCGACACTATTATTGGTATAAAAGGTAGAGTTGGATTTGAAGCTGCCGGACCAATTATCTTGGTAAAAGTGCATCACACTTTAGAAAAACATACTTTAACTAAATGGCAATTGAGCTGGAAAGAACAATTATCTGTCTTCTACGGAAATTACCTGCACGAAGGTCAATTTCACGATCCAATCATGAGAGATATGGAGGCTTTCTTATCAAGTACTCAGCAAACAGTAAGTGGAAAGGTTTTTGTAGAACTTCATCCACATCGTTTTGTAGTTACCGGAATTGAATCAAATCATGATTTAATGTCGAACCAATTTGGTAGTTATGGAGAAATGAATAATGCTTGGACGGGAGAAGACGTAAAAGGATTTTCTAAAATATTCGGAAACCAAGTAATGATTTGGCATAAAGTAAATAATCAAGAAAAGTAATTATGAAAAAAATTAAAGCTGGAATAGTTGGTGGAGCAGGATATACTGGAGGAGAATTATTGAGGTTATTAATTAATCATCCGTCGGTAGAAATTGAATTTGTACATTCAAATAGCAGCGCAGGAAAACCTGTGTATGATGTACATGCTGATTTATTTGGCGATACTTCTATCTGTTTTACTAATGAATTGAGTTCGGCTATTGATGTGCTTTTTCTGTGTCTAGGTCATGGCGATTCTAAAGTTTTTTTAGAAGAAAATAAGATAGATTCTTCTAAAAAAATTATCGATTTAAGTCAAGATTTTAGATTAAAAGAATCGGCTGGCGAATTTGTTTATGGTTTGCCAGAATTGAATAAAGTAGCAATTCAAAAAGCAAATTATATTGCAAATCCTGGCTGTTTTGCTACTGCATTGCAATTGGCAATATTGCCATTAGCAGCAGAAAATAAATTACCAAATGCTATTTATATCAATGCACTTACGGGTAGTACAGGAGCAGGACAAAGTTTATCAGCTACTTCACATTTTAGTTGGAGAGCAAATAATATTTCGGTTTATAAGGCTTTTACGCATCAACATTTGAATGAGATTGGAGAAAGCTTAACGCAATTACAGCCCTCGTTTCAAAAGAATATAAAATTTATTCCAGAACGCGGCGATTTTGCAAGAGGGATTTTTGCAAGCCTAATGTTTGAATCTGCTTTATCGTTGGAAGAATTGTATACAATTTACAACGATTATTATGCAATTCATCCTTTTACATATGTTAGCACCAAAGGTATTGATCTTAAACAAGTGGTAAATACCAATAAATGTTTGGTGTCAATTGTGAAAAATGGCAACGATGTTTTAATTACAAGTGCTATTGACAATTTATTGAAAGGCGCAAGTGGGCAAGCAGTTCAAAACATGAATTTAATGTTTGGTTTAGACGAAAAAACCGGATTACAATTAAAAGCTTCGGCTTTTTAAACAACAAATTATGATGAATTTATATGATGTATATCCGTTAAATCCTATTGAAATAACAAACGGAAACGGAAGTTATGTATACGATGTAAACGGACAAAAATATTTAGATTTATATGGAGGGCATGCGGTAATTTCAATTGGGCATACGCATCCTCATTACGTAAATCGATTAAAAGAACAATTAGATAAAATTGGTTTTTATTCTAATTCTATTCAAATTCCAATTCAACAGCAGTTGGCTTCGCTTTTAGGCGAGGTAAGCGGATTGAATGATTATCAGTTGTTTTTGTGTAATTCTGGGGCAGAAGCAAATGAAAATGCATTAAAATTAGCTTCGTTCTACAACGGAAAGAAAAAAGTTATTGCTTTTGAAAAAGCATTTCACGGACGTACTTCTTTGGCAGTTTCTGCAACAGACAATCCAAAAATTGTAGCGCCAGTTAACCAAACAGATAATATTATTTTCTTGCCATTTAATGATGAAGAAGCTTTAGAAAAAGCATTTGCAGGTTATGGTGATGAGGTAACAGCAGTTATTATTGAAGGAATTCAAGGAGTTGGAGGAATTCAAGTTGCAACAGATTCTTTTTTGAATAAAATCAGAAGTTTAACAACGCAATACGGAGCTGTATTTATTGCAGATGAAGTACAGTGTGGTTATGGCCGTACGGGTAGTTTTTATGCAGTAAATGACGGAGGTGTAAAAGCAGATATTTATACGATGGCAAAAGGAATGGGGAATGGTTTTCCGATTGGAGGAATTGCAATTTCTCCACAATTTAAGCCTTGGCATGGACAATTAGGAACCACTTTTGGAGGAAATCATTTGGCTTGCGCAGCAGCATTGTCAGTATTGGAAGTTATGAAGCAAGACGATTTGATGACAAATGCAAAATTAGTTGGAAACTACTTAATTGAAGAACTAAATAAATTTGATAAAATTCAACAAGTAAGAGGAAAAGGATTGATGATTGGTATTGATCTTGCTCCTGAGTTGAAAGACGTAAGAAAAGATTTGTTGGCTAAAGATCACATCTTTACCGGAACGGCAAGTCCAAATGTAATTCGGTTGTTGCCTGCATTAAACCTTACAAAGGTAGAAGCAGATATATTCTTAGAGAAATTTAGCAACAGATTACAACAATTTTAAAAATTATAAAATGAAACAATTTTTTTCCGTTAACGATATTCCTTGTTTATCTACAGCAGTAAAAAGCGCTTTAGATAGTAAACAACATCCATTTGCTGACGAAGCTTTAGGAAAGCACAAAACAATCGGTTTAGTGTTTTTGAATCCAAGTTTGCGTACAAGAATGAGTACGCAAAAAGCAGCAATGAATTTGGGAATGAACGTAATGGTAATGAACATGACATCGGATGGTTGGGCATTAGAAACCAAAGATGGTGTAGTAATGGATGGTAATACAGCAGAGCACATTAAAGAGGCAGCGGCTGTAATGGGTGAATATTGTGATATTCTTGGATTGCGTTCTTTTCCAGGATTGAAAGATGCAGAGGAAGATTATAACGAAGAGTTGTTTAGCAAGTTTGCAAAATATTGTGGTAAACCATTAGTAAGTCTGGAGAGTGCAACAAGACATCCATTGCAAAGTTTTACAGATTTAATTACAATTGTAGAAAATAGTGAGTTTAGTTGGGTAAATGATCAATTGGTTCCACAAGGTAAAAAACCGAAAGTTGTTCTTACTTGGGCTCCTCACGTAAAAGCATTGCCGCAGGCAGTTCCTAATTCTTTTGCAGAATGGATGAACAGAGCAGAGAAAGAAGGGTTGATTGATTTTGTTATTACACATCCTGAAGGATATGATTTAAACGAAGAATTTACCAAAGATGTAAAAATTACAAATAATCAAGATGAAGCGTTAGAAAATGCTGATTTTGTATATGTAAAAAACTGGTCGAGTTATAAAGACTACGGGCAAATTACTTGTACTGATAAATCGTGGATGATAACATTGGATAAATTAAAAAATACAAATACTGCAAAAGTAATGCATTGCTTACCTGTAAGACGTGATTTGGTAATTGCATCAGAAGTTTTAGACAGCAATCAATCAATTGTTATCCAAGAGGCCGGAAATAGAGTTTGGGCAGCGCAAGCGGTCTTAAAAGAAATGCTTAAAAATTAGTAAATCATGCAAAATCTAACAGTAATAAAAATAGGAGGCAATATTGTAGATAACGAGCAGTCATTGCAATTATTCTTAAACATTTATTCGCAAATAGAAGGACATAAAATTTTGGTGCACGGAGGCGGTAAATTGGCTACTCGCTTGGCAACTCAATTGGGACTTGAGACGCAAATGGTAAATGGAAGACGTATTACTGACGAACAAATGCTTTCGGTAGCTGTTATGGTTTATGCAGGATTAATAAATAAACAAATTACAGCTCAGTTACAAGCAAGAAATTGCGATGCAATTGGATTATCTGGAGCAGATGCAAAGATAATTCAAAGTACAAAACGCTCAACAACTCCTATTGATTACGGATTTGTAGGTGATTTGCAAGCATCAGATATTAATACTGAGCGAGTAAAACAATTAATTGATTTAGGACTTTGTCCTATTTTCTCAGCGATTACGGCAGATAGGGAAGGTCAGTTACTAAACACCAATGCAGACACTATTGCTTCAACATTAGCGGTAGCTATGACAAACTTTTTTAATGTTAGCTTGGTTTATTGCTTTGAACGCAAAGGTGTATTGCAAAACATAAATGATGAAAATTCGGTTATTTCAATAATCGATAAAATATCATTTACACAACTAAAACAAGAAGGTGTGATAGCAGACGGAATGTTGCCAAAGATCGAAAATGCTTTGGCTGCTATCAACCAAGGAGTAAAATCGGTTTGCATAAAACAAGCAGAAGATTTATTAGATAAAAATGCAGGAACTACAATTCAATAAAGTAGTTGAAGCAGCGTAACTATTGTCAATTTCAATGAAAGATAACTTAACACAGCAAGCAATAACGTTATTAGAAAAATTAATTGCTACGCCATCATTTAGTAAAGAAGAAAAAAATACAGCCAAATTAATTGCTGATTTTCTTCAGTCAAACGGTGTAACTATTCATAAAGAGCTTTATAATGTTTGGGCATTTAATAAATATTACGATGCGTCTAAACCAACAATATTGTTGAATTCACATCATGATACTGTAATGCCAAATAAGGATTATACAAGAAATCCTTTTCAGCCAGAAATTATTGATGGAAAATTATATGGTTTGGGAAGTAATGATGCAGGCGGATGTTTGGTATCTCTGTTAGCTACCTTTCTGTATTTTTATGATAAACAGGATCTGAAATATAATTTCTGTATTGCAGCAACTGCAGAAGAAGAAATTTCTGGGCACAATGGATTAGAATATGTTATTCCAAAACTGGGCGAATTAGATTTTGCTATTGTTGGTGAACCTACTCAAATGCATTTAGCCATTGCCGAAAGAGGATTAATGGTGTTGGATTGTACAGCAAAAGGACGTTCTGGTCATGCAGCACGAAACGAAGGAGATAATGCCATTTTTAAGGCAATCAAAGATATTGAATGGTTTAATACGTATCAGTTTCCAAAAGTTTCTAAAGAGTTTGGGCCTATTAAAATGAGTGTAACAATGATTAATGCAGGTACACAACACAATGTAGTGCCATCTACTTGTGATTTTGTAGTTGATATTCGTGTTACAGATGCTTATACAAATGAAGAGGTATTAGAAATTATAAAAGAAAACGTAAATTGTGAGGTAACGGCGCGTTCTACTCGTTTAAAACCTTCATCCATTTCAAAAGATCATCCAATTGTACAAGCGGGAATTCAATTAGGAAGAACAACCTATGGTTCACCAACAACAAGTGATCAGGCATTGTTGAGTATTCCGTCCTTAAAATGCGGACCTGGAGATTCGGCTCGTTCACATACAGCAGATGAATTTGTGTATGTGGATGAAATTAGAGAAGGAATTTCACTTTACATCGATATGTTAACTCAAATAGTTTAATCATGAAATTATGGCACAAAAATACTGCGGTAGATGCTTCTGTTGATGCTTTTACCGTAGGGCAAGATAGAGTTTTAGATATGAATTTAGCTGCATTTGATGTGCTGGGTTCATTGGCTCATACGCAAATGTTGGAAAGTGTTGGACTTTTAGAAGCAGATGATCTTGTTGTTATTCAGAAGGAATTAAAAACAATCTATCAAGAAATAATTGACGGGAAATTTATAATTGAGGATGATGTTGAAGATATTCATTCTCAGGTAGAATTGTTGTTGACAAGAAGAATTGGAGAAGCGGGAAAAAAAATTCATTCTGGTCGTTCAAGAAATGATCAAGTTTTGGTCGATTTAAAACTATATTTCCGTTATGAAATAGAACAAATTGTAGATAAAACAAAAGAATTATTTACAACATTACAAAAGTTAAGTGAAGAGCATAAAGAGGTTTTGCTACCAGGTTATACGCATTTGCAAATAGCAATGCCTTCTTCATTCGGATTGTGGTTTGGTGCTTATGCTGAAAGTTTGGTTGATGATTTAGAAATGATGTTAGCAGCATGGAAAATTACCAATAAAAATCCGTTGGGATCTGCGGCAGGTTATGGCTCATCTTTTCCATTAAATCGTAAAATGACAACAGATTTGTTAGGTTTTTCAAGCATGAATCACAATGTTGTATATGCACAAATGGGAAGAGGAAAAACAGAACGTGTTTTGGCTCAAGGTTTAAGTTCTATTGCAGCAACGTTGGCAAAATTTGCAATGGACGGTTGTTTGTATATGAGTCAGAATATGGGGTTCATAAAATTCCCAGATCATCTCACAACAGGGTCAAGTATTATGCCGCACAAGAAGAATCCAGACGTTTTAGAGCTTATTCGTTCAAGATGCAATAAAATACAAGCTTTGCCAAATGAAATTGCTCTAATGACAACGAATTTGCCTTCGGGTTATCATAGAGATCTTCAATTGTTGAAAGAAAATCTATTTCCAGCATTTACATCTTTAAAAGAATGTTTAGATATTTTAAAATTGATGTTGGATAACATAGAAGTAAATAAAACTATTTTGGATGACAATAAGTATGATTATTTATTTAGCGTTGAGGTAGTAAACGACGCGGTTTTGAAAGGAATACCTTTTAGAGAAGCATATAAAGAAATAGGGTTGTCTATTGAAAATGGAACTTATCAACCCATAAAAGAAGTTAATCATACCCATGAAGGAAGTATTGGGAATTTGATGACAGAAGCAATCAAAATTGAGTTTGATAATGTGTATAATGCATTCAATTTTGACCAAGTAAATAAGAAACTAGTAAGTTTAGTGTTGTGATAGATTTAAAAAGCTCGTATTTGTTTTAGTACGAGTTTTTTTGTTGTGAGTAAAATATCTTGATTAATAGTATATTGTTTTTAATGTTAATTTTATATAAAAAAAACACTATATTGTTTTATGATAAATAACTAAATAGCTATGAAAAAGATATTTTATGTCACATTATTGTTTTTATTAGCGCTAATTTCAACATCTTGTTCTAAGAGCGATGACGATGGAAATGGTAGCGACATTGAGTCAAAAGCCTATATTAAACTAAAAAGTTTAGATGAGATAAGAGGTGGACATTTCCGTTATGCTGGAATAAAAATTGGAGATCGAAAAGCTACTTTTTTACCAGAAAATTCAACATCATGCAGGGCGAAC
>CANQRD010000013.1 GCA_947626185.1 uncultured Flavobacterium sp. | reverse complement strand
TTCTATTAGCCGCCCTTTGATAATCATAGTTTAACAATTAAGTATAATAATCTATTTAAATTTCTTCATCTATTTAAGAAACACAATTATAAATAACGCAATAGTACTTAAATCATGTCTTAACAGCAATAAGCTGAATGAATGTTAACGTTTTCGGATTTAACTTTAAGAACATTTAAAATTTACATAATATCTAATTACCAACCCATATAACATTAACTAAATTTTATTTAAAAAAAAACACTCTTAATTCGTTTTTTCTTAACTAAAAACACTAAATAACATTGTTTTTATAAACAAAATGAACTGTAAAATCAATTTCACAAAAAATAAAAACACATTAACAATATTTATTTTTTTATTTTTTTGTAAGATTTCGGCTAAATTACCTTCTTTTTCACAGTTTAAAAAATTTTTAATCGATATATAAAATGCGATTAAATTGATTTTTTTACTTTAAGCCAGTGTTTTCAACTAATACAAAACTATTTAGAATGATTATATTTATACCTTATACTTCTAAAACAAAAAAGGAGAAATCTTTTGATCTCCCCTCTTTTCTATAATTTAAATATATTTAAAACACACATTTTATTCTCTTCTACCCATATAAATCATTATATAATACAATAAAGTACCCAATGATGACAAAGCAGCCACAACATAAGTTCTTGCCGCCCATTTTAAAGAATCCTTAGCTCCTGCGTACTCTTGTTGCGTAACCATATTTTTAGACTGCAACCATTTTAAAGCCCTATTACTAGCATCATATTCTACTGGCAGAGTAACAAAAGCGAAAAAAGTTGTAAGAGCAAATAAAATAATTCCTATAAGTAATAACTGAGGAAATGTATTCAACATTAAAACACCACCTATCAAAAATATAGGCATCACTTTTGACGAAATACTCAGTACAGGTACTAATTGAGATCTAAAATTTAACCAATGATATGACTGGGCGTGTTGAACGGCATGCCCCACTTCATGGGCAGCCACAGCAGCAGCAGCAGCATTTCTTTGATTATAAACAGCCTCACTAAGATTAACTGTTTTATCCATCGGATTATAATGATCCGTCAATCTACCTGGAGTAGAAATCACTTTCACATCATATATACCATTGTCCATTAACATTTTTTGAGCAATTTCCGCACCGCTCATTCCATTTTGTAAATAAACCTTAGAATACTTATCAAACTTAACTTGTAATTGCTTGCCAACCCACCAACTAGCAGCCATCATGGCAATCATAAAAATCCAAATCATATCACTTAATTAATTTATAGTTATAAAGCAAATGCTTTGCCAATAATAATTGCAAGACATTATGTCATAAAAAAAAGAGGAAGTGTTGTCATACCACTTCCTCTTTTATCTTGAAAACTATTTAAGTTTTTTCTTAACTTCAACTTCTTGAAAGGCTTCAATAGTATCGTATTCCTTAATATCATTGTAGTTTTTAATTTGAATACCACAATCATATCCTTTTGACACTTCTTTTACATCGTCCTTGAAACGTCTTAACGCTGTCAATTCTCCAGTATAAATTACAACACCTTCTCTAATTAAGCGGATTTTAGAGCTTCTAAAGATTTTACCATCAGTAACCATACATCCTGCAATTGTTCCTACTTTAGAAATTTTAAATAACTCTCTAATTTCTGCAGTACCAGTTATTTCTTCCCTTAATTCAGGAGACAACATCCCTTCCATTGCATCTTTAAGATCGTCAATTGCATCATAAATAATTGAGTAATTTCTGATATCGATTTCTTCCTTATCTGCTAATGTTTTAGCTGAAGCCATTGGACGAACATTAAATCCTATAATAATTGCATCTGATGCTGAAGCTAATAATACGTCAGATTCTGTAATTGCACCAACACCTTTATGAATAATGTTGATTTGAATTTCTTCAGTTGATAATTTAGAGAATGAATCAGAAAGAGCTTCAACAGATCCGTCCACGTCTCCTTTTAAGATAATATTCAATTCTTTGAAATCACCTAATGCAATACGTCTTCCAATTTCTGCTAATGTAATATGTCTTTGCGCTCTTACTGATTGTTCACGTAACAATTGCGTACGTTTTGCTGCAATTTGTTTTGCTTCTTTCTCTTCTTCAAACACGTTGAATTTATCACCCGCACCTGGAGCTCCATCCAATCCTAAAACTGAAACTGGTCTTGAAGGTCCTGCTTCTTTTACTACGTTTCCACGCTCATCGTGCATTGCACGTACTTTACCATGACTACAACCAGCCAATAAATAATCCCCAACTCTTAGTGTACCAGCTTGTACTAAAACTGTAGATACATATCCACGACCTTTATCTAAATAAGCCTCTACAACTGTACCAGATGCTAATTTATTTGGATTAGCTTTTAATTCTAACATTTCAGCTTCAAGTAATACTTTTTCAAGTAGTTCTTTCATTCCAATTCCTTGTTTTGCTGAAATATCTTGAGACTGATAAGTACCTCCCCATTCTTCTACCAATAAATTCATAGAAGCTAATTTTTCTTTAATCTTCTCTGGATTAGCAGTTGGTTTATCAACTTTATTGATAGCAAATATAATTGGAACTCCTGCTGCTTGAGCATGACTAATTGCCTCTTTTGTTTGTGGCATAATGTCATCATCTGCAGCAATCACGATAATTACAATATCTGTAACTTGCGCTCCACGTGCACGCATTGCAGTAAATGCCTCGTGACCCGGAGTATCTAAGAAAGCAATTTGTTGACCATTATCTAAAGTTACTCCATATGCACCGATATGTTGAGTAATACCTCCAGACTCACCTGCAATAACATTTGCTTTACGAACGTAATCTAGTAAAGAAGTTTTACCGTGATCCACGTGCCCCATTACGGTAACAATTGGTGCACGAGCCACTAAGTCTTCTGGTCTGTCTGGAGCTTCTTCGATTGACTCTTCTAAGTCTGCAGTTGTAAAATCTACTTCATATCCAAATTCATCAGCTACAATCGTTAATGTTTCAGCATCTAAACGCTGGTTCATCGTTACCATTATTCCCAATGACATACATGTTCCAATTACTTTTGTAATAGGCACATCCATCATTGTAGCAACTTCTCCTACAGTAACAAACTCAGTTACTTTAAGTGTTTTACTCCCTGCTTCTAATGCTCTTTGTTCGTCGTCTGTTTTCTTACGGTGAACATCACGTTTATCTCTACGATATTTTGCCGATTTAGATTTATTACCTTTACCTTGTAAACGCTCAAGAGTTTCTTTGATTTGGTTTTTTACCTCCTCTTCTGTAGGCTCAGCTTTTACAATTGGGGCAGTATTTCTTCTATTGTTACCTTGATTTTTATTGAACTTACCATTTTTAGCGTTAGCTCCGCCTCTATTTTGGTTATTTCCACCAGTACCACCAGGTTTATTACCACCAGTACCTGCAGTTTTATTTGCATTTGTACCAGCAGCTGTATTTCCTTCTGTTCCAGCAGGTTTGTTTATACGCTTTCTTTTATTTTTAGCTGCGTTATTATCTTTTGTATTATTTCCGGCCTTTTTATCGTCTTTCTTGTCTTCTTTCTTCTTTTTAGGCTTTTCAAACTGAGATAAGTCAATTGTTTGACCAGTAAAAGTAGTTCCTGATAATTTTTGATAATTAGTTTTTATCATTTCATCACTGGCAGCTACTTCTGTTTTAGTTTCCTCGTTTGTAACTTTAGTTTCTTCGTTTGCTATTTTAGCAGACTCCTTCTGTTGCTTCTCTTCCACAGGTTTGTCTTTATCTTTAGATTCTTTATTAGCTTGTTTATTAGCTGTAAACTTCTGTGCCACAGCCTTTTTTGAATCAGTATCTAAATCGACAGTTGTTTTCGCAACAGGAGCAGCCTTTTTCTCCTCAATTTCAACTACTTCTTTCGCTACTGGTTTTTCTTCTTTAATGGTTTTTTTCGTAGATTCTGCTTCTACTTTTTCTGATACAACTGGAGAAGGTTCTAAAGTTTTTTTAGTTTCAAGTTGAATTTGCCCTACAGTTTTAAGCTTAATTTGCTCTTCTGCTTTGGCTTTTATAATTTCATTTTCTCTCTTGATACGCGCCTGTTCTTCTTGCTTTTTCTTTTCCTCCAATTCACGTTCACGCTCTAATTTAAGCGCTTCTTTCTCTTTTCTTTTTTCTTCACTAACTTCAATAGAAGCTTCTTTCTTTCCTTTATCGGCAGAAAATTGCTTACTAAGAACGTTAAATTCTTCTTGAGAAATCTTTGCATTTGGAGTTGCATCAATTTCAAAACCTTTGCCCTTCAAAAAGTCTACGGCTCTATCTAGAGAAATATTTAATTCTCTTAAAACTTTATTTATTCTTATTGCTCTTTCTTCAGACATATTATCTTTTTAGTGTATTATTTTGTGTTGTGTTGTTATCAGAAGTTACTTGTAGAAATTAATCTTCAAACTCTTCTTTTAAGATACGAAGAACATCGGCAACTGTTTCCTCTTCCAAGTCAGTACGCTTAATTAATTCTTCTTTACTCAAATTCAACACGCTTTTTGCTGTATCTAATCCAATTTTAGCAAACTCTTCGATAATCCATAATTCTATTTCGTCGCTAAATTCTCTTAACTCAACATCATCATCTTCTGGGTTTAACTCACGCATTACATCGATATCAAATCCTGTAAGCATACCCGCTAATTTAATGTTTTGTCCGCCTTTACCAATCGCTCTAGAAACTTCTTCAACATCTAGGTAAACATTTGCTTTTTTTGTAGTTTCATCAAAAACAACCTTATTAACTCTTGCAGGCGCTAAGGCGCGTTTAATAAATAAATCTGTATTTGCTGTGTAATGGATAACGTCTATGTTCTCGTTTCCTAATTCTCTTACAATTCCATGTATACGAGATCCTTTTACTCCAACACAAGCTCCTACTGGATCAATTCTATCGTCAGAACCTTCTACTGCAATTTTTGCTTTTTCTCCTGGTATACGAACTACTTTTCTGATGAAAATTTTATCGTCTCCAATTTCTGGTATTTCTTGTTCTAGTAATTTTTCTAAAAATTGACTTGAGGTTCTCGACATAATAATCTGAGGTTTCGCTCCTTTCAATTCTACAGACTCAATAATTCCTTTAACAGTATCTCCTTTTCTGAAAAAATCTGAAGGAATTTGTTTTTCTTTTGGCAAAACAATTTCGTTTCCTTCATCATCCATCAAAATTACAACTTTTGGGCGAATATGATGTACTTCTGCTACGTAAATATCTCCGATAACTTCTTTAAACTGTTTATAAAGCGTTGCGCTATCGTGTTCTGTTACTTTTGAATTAAGGTATTGTCTTAATGCTAATACCGCTCTACGTCCAATTCCTTCTAGTTTTACTTCTTCAGAAACCTCTTCACCAACCTCAAAGTCAGATTCTATTTTTCTTGCATCTGCTAACGAAATCTCATATTTTTCATCTTCAACCTCTCCATCGTTAACCACTATTCTATTTCTAAAAACCTGGAAATCTCCTTTATCAGGGTTAATAATGATATCAAAGTTATCGTCATCACCATATTTCTTCTTCAATGCATTTCTGAATACATCCTCTAAGATGGCCATTAACGTAACTCTATCAATGTATTTTAACTCTTGAAATTCTGAGAACGATTCAACTAAACCACTATTCTCCATCTGATATTATTTTTAAAATGAAATTATTACACTTGCTTCTTTTATATTTTCGAATGGTATTAAAGCTTCTTTTTCCACTGTTACTTTTCCTTTTCCAACAGCTTTAGCTTCTCTTGTTTTCCACTTTAATACTATTTTATCTTCCACTACATCATATAATGTAGCTTCATATTTTTCTTGATCTAAAGTTATTAACTTCAGTTTTCTTCCTATATTTTTTGTATACTGACGTAGTAGTTTTAAAGGTGCTGTTGCACCTGCTGAAGCTACATCTAAACCAAAATCATATTCATCTTTATCTAAGTTGTGTTCTATTGCACGACTAATATTGATACAATCTTGTAATGTAACACCATGATCTCCGTCAATAACTACCATAATTTTGTTATCTTGAGAAATTGTCATTTCTATCAAGAACAAATCTGGGTTTTCGTCTAAAGCTCCGTTTAGCAAATCGTTTACCTTGTCTTTAAATGTCATATACTATAAAAAGAGGGGACCATTACGTCCCCTCATTATTTTAATTCTCATTAATAAATAACTTTGCAAATATACGATTTTTTTTGTTCTAATTAAATTTTTTTGTGATTTGATAATTATATGTATAAATTTAGATCAGAATTAACCATTGTTTAGTAACCAACTCAATAACATATATCTTTATGAGAAAAATATTAATCCCGACGGACTTTTCTGCCCAATCTAATAATGCCATAAAAACAGGTATTAGTATTGCAAAACACTATAATGCAGAAATTATTTTACTACATATTCTTGACTTACCTCAAGCAGGTAGCGACGGTGTGGTAAAAGGCACTCCGGCCCCTGAAGTTATTTTCTTTAAAAACATTGCTGAAAAAAGATTACAAGAAATAGGAACCGACCCAATATTTGATGGCTTAACGGTATCCACTAGTTTAATTTTAGACAGAACTGCTTATGGCGTAACTAAATCGGCAGAACATAATGAGGTTGATTTAATTGTTATAGGATCTCACGGAGCAAGTGGAGCAAAAAAAGGTTTTGTAGGATCAAACACACAAAAAGTGGTAAGATCGGCAAATGTGCCTGTTTTAGTTGTTAAAGATGATATTACTTTTTCAAAAATACACAACATAGTTTTTGCTTCAGACTTTAGTGACGAAATGAAACCAGCTTTTGAGAACGTTCTAAAAATCACTAAACAAACAGGTGCAAAACTACACTTACTTGTAATCAACACTCCTAACAATTTTAAACCAACAAATATAACTGAAGAAATTGTAGAAAAGTTCTTAACAGATGTAGAAGATAAATCTTTTGAGCTTAATATATACAACGACATGAGCATTGAGCGTGGCATTATTAATTTTGCCGAAAAAGCTAACACAGATTTGGTAGCTATTGCCACACATGGTCGAACAGGTTTGGCTCACTTCTTTAATGGCAGCATTAGCGAAGACCTTGTTAATAAGATTGAAAAATCAGTGATTACTTTTAAAATAGAACAATAAAAAAATCCGCTCAAAAAATGAGCGGATTTTTTTAATCTAAAATTTCAATATGACTTTCAGTTACTGTTTTAATTGGTAAGTAATTTTTCTTACCATCTACCAATAAACATAAATAAATATTATCAATTGAAATAACATATCCTTTTAAACCATTAATAATTACATGCTGACCTATTTCTAAATTCTTTCTCGTATAAAATGAATATAATAATTTAGTAACTAAATCTTTAGCTCCAAGCCCCAACGAAAGCGCTACTGTTAGCAATAACGCACCGATAATAATAGAAATATTATTGGTTATTACAGATGTATCTATTCCGATTTGATTTAATGTAGTTACAGCAACAAAAACAAGAATAATATAAAACACAATATTACCGATCATTTTTGCTCCTATAAAATCAATTGCTTTTAAGACTTTGAAAATCATGTTTTTTATCCAAGACGCAAAGTAAATCCCACCCACTAAAATAAGTAACGCGATAAATACTTTTGGAACAACCATCATTAACGCTCCAATTTCTTTAGAAACAATTGAGAGTTCAAATATTTCAGCCCCAACCAATATCATCAAGAAAAGTAAAAACAACTTAACAAAAAATATCAGAATTGAGTCTACCCTAATTATAAAACTCACTTTATTTAAAAGCTCGTTTTCATTTAACATCTTCTGTATTTTGTCTAATCGAACAAAAGCAAATACTTTCTTTAAGATATAAGAAAATAACTTTAATAACAACCAACAAATTACAATATAACAAACTATAAATAAGAGATTTAAGAAACCCCTTATCAGTGAATCAACTACAGAGTTTACAATATCACTGGGATACTCAAAATTATAAATTCTTTCCATTTTTTTCTTTTTCTAAAATTTCTTTTATTAACTCTTGCTCTTTATCTTTGTTTTTTTCAGCAACGATAGACTGAATCGTTTTTGGCACTTGAACAACATATAAATCAGACACATCTAACGATAACTTAATTATATTTAGATTGTCAATTACCTTATCTTTCAAATAATCTGGCAACTTTTCGTCTTGCAGTATTTTCTTAAATGGATTTTCCATCTATGACAATGAATTATATAATTCGACAATCTTTTTCTTAGCTCTATGTAATCTCATTTTTACAGCACTTTCACCCAACTCTAACATATCAGCCATTTCTTTTATTGATTTATCGTCCTGATATTTCATAATAAGCATAATCTTATCTTCGGGATCAATTAAAGTGAGTGCCACTTCTAATCGCTTCACAGTTAACGAAAAAATTTCTTCATCTGTAACTTCATCTTCCAAACTGGTTGTATAATGATAGTCTTCTTGGTATTGTTGGCTGTCGTTTTGTCTTTTCAAAATAGATTTAGAATAATCTACACAGTGATTATATGTAAACGAATACAACCAAGTAGAAAACTTTGCTTCTCCTTTAAATGTTTTTAAATTCAAATAAAGCTTAACGAAAACATCTTGCGTTAAATCTTCTGCCGCATCACGAGATTCAGCAAAACTCAAACATTTCTGATACACTTTCTGACCATATCGATCGTAAAGTATACCAAACAAACTCGTATTACCATTATGAACAATAAATTTAACCAAGTCTTCATCATTCATCGAAACAAAGTTTTTGCTTTGCATACTTATTTACCTACTAGTTGATTATACATTAAATCCTCACTAAACTCACCATAATTTAATACATAAGAACTATTGTTTATTTATTTGCAATAATTTTTCAACATACTTACCAATTACATCAAACTCAACATTCACTTTGTCATTGACACCGTAATACTTGAATAACGTATTTTCCTTTGTATATGGTATAATTGCTACACTAAAAAAATTAATTCCAGAATCCACCACCGTCAAACTTGTTCCATCAATTGTAATTGAACCTTTAGGAATAGTTGTATGTTTTACAGAAGAATCATATTCAAAACCATAATAAGTACTTCCATCTGCATCTTTTATCGAAATACATGTTGCCGTAGCATCAACATGTCCTTGTACAATGTGCCCATCCAATCTTGCATTCATCAACATGCCTCTTTCCAAATTAATTGACTGCCCCACTACCCAACTCCCTAAAGTTGTAACATTAATAGTTTCTTTAATTGCAGTAACTGTAAAACTATTCTCGTCAATATTTACTACCGTCAAACAAATTCCATTATGCAAAACACTCTGATCTACCTTTAGTTCTTTTACAAACGAACTCGATACTGTCAGATGAATATTACCGTCTTCTCTTACTATATTTTTAATAATTCCTATCTCTTCAACAATTCCTGTAAACATTACTTCATTTATTTTATTAAATTTGTTTTCAAAATTACTAATAATTTAAACGAAACTATGAGCTACAAAGAAGAAAATATTAAAGTAGGAATATCTATCGGCGATTTAAACGGTATTGGTCCAGAAGTAATACTTAAATGTTTCGAAGACAATAGAATGCTAGAATTTTGTACCCCTATAATTTTCGGTAGCTCCAAGCCTTTATCTTACGTAAAAAAAAATTTAAATAGCAATGTAAATTTCCAAGGAATCGACACAATAGAAGATGCTATTAAAGGAAAATTAAACGTTTTAAATCTTTGGAAAGAAAATATAAATATCAATTTTGGACAAAATGACCCACTAATTGGAGAATATGCCATAAAATCTTTCGTGGCAGCAACCGCTGCTTTGAAAAATGGCGATATAGATGTTTTAGTTACTGCTCCAATCAACAAGTACAATACTCAACTAGACGATTTTAAACATCCTGGACACACTAATTACCTAAACGAACAATTAGAAGGAGAGGCTTTAATGCTTTTAGTAAGTGATGAATTAAAAGTTGGATTATTAACAGATCATTTACCAATTAAAGATGTTGCTCAAGCAATTACGCCAGAACTAATCACTAAAAAAGTAAAAACAATAGAAAAAACCTTAATTAACGACTTTAATATTTTAAAACCACGTATTGCAGTATTAGGATTAAACCCGCATGCTGGCGACTTAGGAGTTATTGGCCAAGAAGAAATAGAAATTATAAAACCAACAATAACCAAACTATCAGAAGAAGGCATTTTGGTTACAGGACCATTTCCTGCGGACGGATTTTTTGGTTCTCAATTGTATTTGAATTTTGATGCTGTAATTGCTTGTTATCACGATCAAGGTTTAGCACCATTCAAAGCACTTTCATTTGGCAAAGGAATCAATTACACAGCAGGCTTAAATAAAATAAGAACTTCCCCTGACCACGGAACAGCTTATGATATAGCGGGGAAAAACCAAGCAGACCCCACTTCATTTATTGAAGCTTTATACCTAGCAATAGATATCTTCAAAAATAGAATTAGAAATGAGGAAGCAGCAAGTAAGCCATTAATTCCTCAGGAAAAAGAAAATAACACAAAAAAAATTGATAATTAGCTTGTAATAATAATATTTTTTTATCTTTGCACGCTCAAATCATGTATTTGATGAAAACTATAAAAACCTATTCAATATCCTTCACAGGACTGAAAGATGGCAACCATACATTTGATTATGTTGTAGATAACAAATTTTTCGAAAATTTCACTTACGACGATTTCAATAGTATAAAAGCGAATATAACCGTTCTTTTAAATAAGAAAACTAATCTACTGGAAGTAAAACTAACAGCAAAAGGAGTAGTAAACGTACCATGTGATAGCTCAAATGAAGACTTTGACTTACCGATTGAAAATGAATTTAATTTAATTGTAAAGTTTGGTGAAGAATTCAACAATGAGCTTGACGAATTATTAATAATTCCATTTACCGCTCACGAAATAGATCTTACACACTATATTTATGAATTATTAGTGCTTTCTATTCCTGTTAAAAGAATACATCCTGATCTAGCAGAAGAAGACGGCTTTGATGAAGATGAATTAGATTCATTATTTGATTTCGATGTTGAAGACGACATCGATTTTGAGGAAGAAGAAACAAATGAAGATTCGAATAACAAAGAAATAGATCCCAGATGGGACAAATTAAAAAAACTATTAACGGATAAATAATATAGTAAAATGGCACATCCTAAAAGAAAGACCTCAAAAACAAGAAGAGATAAAAGAAGAACTCATTACAAAGCTATAGCTCCAACTATCGCTACTTGTCCTATTACAGGTGAAGCTCACTTATTTCACAGAGCTTACTGGCATGAAGGTAAACTTTACTACAGAGGACAAGTTGTAATTGACAAAACTACAGAAGTAGAGGCATAAGCTTAAGAACAGAACAAACTCTCACATGCTGTGAGAGTTTTTTTTTATTTGAAATAGACATTGAAAAACGCATTTTAGTGCTAAAATTCGTTTAAAAGCGTTTTTTTTTGTAATTTTCCCTTATTTTTGGAATGTTTTTATAAAGTAAAGCAACACCCTATGACTAAAATAAACGCGGCCATTACTGCTGTTGGTTGTTATTTGCCAGAAACAAAATTAACCAACGCCGACTTAGAAAAAATGGTTGATACCAATAACGAATGGATTACCTCTCGTACAGGTATTAAAGAACGTAGAATTCTAAAAGTGCCTGGAGTAGGAACTTCGTATATGGCTATCAAAGCAGCTGAGAATTTGATAGAAAAATCAGGAGTAGACCCAAAAGAAATTGACCTAGTATTAGTAGCAACTGCAACACCAGATATGCCAGTAGCCGCTACAGCGGTATATGTTGCAACAGAAATTGGAGCAACCAATGCTTTTGCCTTTGATCTACAAGCAGCCTGCTCAAGCTTTTTATACGGAATGTCTGTATCTTCAGCTTATATAGAATCAGGAAAATACAAAAAAATATTATTAATTGGCGCAGACAAAATGTCGTCAATAATAAACTACACAGATAGAGCTACTTGTATTATTTTTGGAGATGCAGCTGGGGCAGCATTATTCGAACCAAATACAGAAGGCTTAGGTATCATCGACGAATACCTTAGAAGTGACGGAATCGGTAGAGAATTCTTAAAAATTGACGCTGGAGGGTCTATTCTTCCTGCTTCTGCTGAAACTGTTGCAAATAACCAACATTACGTATTCCAAGATGGCAAAACAGTATTTAAGTATGCTGTTTCAAATATGGCCGACGTTAGCGAGAAAATTATGCAACGCAACAACCTTTCACACAGTGACATTAATTGGTTGGCTGCGCATCAAGCAAATAAACGTATCATTGACGCAACCGCTCATAGAATGGGAGTAGACGATTCAAAAGTACTTATGAACATTGAGAAATACGGCAATACAACATCTGCTACTTTACCCTTATTATTATGTGATTTCGAACAGCAACTCAAAAAAGGTGACAACATTATCTTTGCTACCTTTGGAGGAGGATTCACATGGGGTTCTATATATTTAAAGTGGGCTTACAATAGTAATTAACAAGAAAGAAAATTAACCAATACTTTTTTCGGTATGGACATTAAAGAAATTCAAAACCTAATCAAATTCGTAGCTAAATCAGGAGCTACAGAAGTAAAATTAGAAATGGATGATTTTAAAATCACCATTAAAACAACTGAAACAGGAAACACTGAAACAACTTACATTCAACAAGTTCCTACAGCACCAGCAATTCAGGCTGCACCAATCGCTGCTACACCAATGGCAGATAGCACACCTGTTGCAACGGAAGCTAAAGCAGATGAAAATTCTAAATACATCACTGTAAAATCTCCAATTATTGGTACTTTCTACAGAAAACCATCTCCAGACAAAGCGCCTTTTGCAGAAGTTGGCACAGTGATAAAACCTGGTGATGTTTTATGTGTAATTGAAGCTATGAAATTATTCAATGAAATTGAATCAGAAGTTTCTGGAAAAATCGTAAAAGTATTAATTGACGATGCTTCACCAGTTGAGTTTGATCAACCTTTATTTTTAGTTGACCCATCTTAAGAAATTAAGAATCATTCTTTTACATTAACTAAAAGAAAAAAATTACATTTAAAAATTTCAAAAGATGTTTAAAAAAATATTAATTGCAAATAGAGGCGAAATCGCTTTGCGCATTATCAGAACGTGTAAAGAGATGGGAATTAAAACAGTAGCTGTTTATTCTACTGCTGATGCAGATAGCCTTCATGTTCGATTTGCTGATGAAGCTGTTTGTGTAGGACCTGCTCCTTCAAGTCAATCGTATTTAAAAATATCAAACATTATAGCTGCAGCAGAAATTACAAATGCTGACGCTATTCATCCAGGCTATGGTTTCTTAGCAGAAAACGCTAAGTTTTCAAAAATCTGTCAAGAGCACGGTGTAAAATTCATCGGAGCATCACCTGAGATGATTGAAAAAATGGGAGACAAAGCTACTGCTAAAGAAACAATGAAAGCTGCTGGAGTGCCAACAGTACCCGGATCCGAAGGTTTATTAGAATCTATTGAACATGCTAAAGCAACAGCTAAAGCAATTGGATATCCAGTAATGATGAAAGCTACAGCTGGCGGCGGCGGAAAAGGAATGCGCGAAATCTTCAAAGAAGAAGACCTAGACAGAGCCTGGGAAAGTGCAAGAAACGAAGCTGCTGCTGCATTTGGAAATGACGGTATGTACATGGAGAAACTTATTGTAGATCCACGTCATATTGAAATCCAAGTTGTAGGAGATCAATACGGAAAAGCTTGTCATCTTTCTGAAAGAGACTGCTCTATTCAAAGACGTCACCAAAAACTTACAGAAGAAACTCCTTCTCCATTCATGACTGATGAGTTAAGAGAAAAAATGGGAGAAGCAGCGGTAAAAGCAGCAGAGTACATTAAGTACGAAGGTGCTGGAACAATTGAATTCTTGGTAGATAAAGACCGTAATTTCTATTTCATGGAAATGAATACTCGTATTCAAGTAGAGCACCCAATTACCGAACAAGTTATTGATTACGATTTAATTCGCGAACAAATTTTAGTTGCTGCTGGTGTGCCAATTTCTGGAAAAAATTATTTACCAAAACTTCACTCTATTGAAGTTCGTATCAATGCTGAAGATCCATTTAATGACTTCAGGCCTTCTCCAGGAAAAATCACAACATTACATACTCCAGGCGGACACGGAGTACGTTTAGACACTCACGTTTATTCAGGTTATTCTATTCCACCAAACTACGATTCAATGATTGCTAAGTTGATTACAACTGCTCAAACTAGAGAAGAAGCAATTAACAAAATGAAACGTGCCTTAGATGAGTTTGTTATTGAAGGAATTAAAACAACTATTCCTTTCCACAGACAATTAATGGACGACCCTAATTACATAGCTGGTAATTATACAACAGCTTTTATGGAGTCATTTCACATGAAACCTATTGAAGAATAGTCCAAAAACATAATCTAAGAGGCAGAATTATTCGCAAGAATAGTTCTGCTTTTTTATTATACCACTCAAACCCCCTATTAAATCAGCTAAAAGACTGCATTATTAATAAAAAAAATATTTTTAAAAAATAAAATAAAAACTTTCCTATTACCCGCTAAAAAAATTATATATTTGGGACTCTAATATATTTATTTTTAAAAAAAATGCACACAGGCGTAATTAAATTCTTCAACGAAGACAAAGGATTTGGTTTTATCACCAACGACTCAACAAAACAAGACATTTTTGTTCACATTACAGGATTAAGAACAAAAAATGTAGAGCAAGGCAACCGTGTTTCTTACGAAGAAGAACAAGGTAAAAAAGGGCTTATAGCTACTAATGTTCAAGTGATAGAAGATTAAGAATATATATATAATTTTCCGTTACATAAAGCTATCTAATCTATTTTAGATAGCTTTTTTTACGCTTATTCATTTTATATTTATTAAATCTAAATATAAATTAGTATATATTAACAATTTAGCACAATAGCAAAAGTACCAAAGCTTTGTAAAGACGAATCATGGCTCTATATTTGTATGGTGCATTTTAACATAAATTTTTTACTTATGCAATCAACTCAACTCGACTTTATACCCATTTTAATGCAAATTGCCTTAGCCGCTGGCTTCGTAGCAGTTACAATCTGGGTTTCTGACAAATTAGGTCCTAAAAAACATTCCAAAGTTAAAGATAGTACTTGGGAATGTGGAATTGAATCTTTAGGTAATGCCAGAATACCTTTTAACGTAAAGTATTTTCTGGTGGCAATCTTATTCGTTCTTTTTGACGTTGAAGTAGTTTTTCTTTATCCTTGGGTTATGAACTTTCAAGAACTTGGATGGGATGGATTCGCAAAAATGGGAATATTTCTTTTTCTATTGATTATTGGACTTTTATATGAGTTTAAGAAAAAAGGCCTTGAGTGGGATTAAATAATTTAGCAAAATGAGTGAGAAAAAATATAATACGGTAGAAGCTCCTGAAGGATATGTAGGAGAAGGTTTTTTTGCTACTAAACTTAGTGAAGTAGTTGGCTTAGCTCGTGCTAATTCTCTATGGCCTTTACCTTTTGCAACTTCTTGTTGCGGAATTGAGTTTATGGCTACTATGGCAGCAACTTACGATATTGCTCGTTTTGGATCAGAGCGTATGAGCTTCTCTCCAAGACAAGCAGATATGTTGATGGTAATGGGAACTATTTCAAAAAAAATGGCACCCATCTTACGTCAAGTATACGAACAAATGGCTGAACCTAAATGGGTGATTGCTGTTGGTGCATGTGCTTCTTCAGGCGGTATTTTCGATACTTATTCTGTTTTACAAGGAATTGATAAAGTAATACCTGTAGATGTATATGTACCAGGATGTCCTCCACGTCCTGAACAAATTTTAGATGGAGTAATGAGATTGCACGAAATCGTTAAAGCCGAATCAATTTATAGACGTGGAACAAAAGAATACGATGATTTATTAAAATCTTATAATATAGAAAGTAAATAATTATGGCATTAGACAATCAAACGATACAAGAAGCGCTAATTTCAAATTTCCCGCTTTCTGTAAAAGATTTTCATGAGCAACATGGGATGCTTGCTTTTGAAGTTGAGGCTGAAGACATACATCAGGTTATAAAATTCTTGAAAGAAGACAATCAAATGAGATTTAATTTCATGACAGATCTATGTGGAGTGCACTACCCTGATTTTGAAGATGAAAAACAATTAGCAGTAGTATATCATTTACACAATTGGATGGACAATGTAAGAATTAGAGTTAAAACTTTTTTAAGCGTCAAAAATCCAACTGTTGATTCAATGACAGATTTGTTCAAATCTGCCAACTGGCAAGAAAGAGAAACATTTGACTTCTATGGAATAATATTCAAAAACCATCCGCAATTAAAACGTATTTTAAATATGGATGAAATGGAATCTCATCCGTTGCGTAAAGAATTCCCATTGGAAGATGGAGGAAGAACAGACAAAGATGATAGATTCTTTGGTAGAACAATTCACAATTGTTAAACGGATTAATTTTTAAAATATGTCAGACTTATTATTACCACCTGAGCAACGCTATGCTAAGCTTATTGAAGAAAAATTCAAAGAGGACGGCACTGAGTTACAAATTTTAAACTTAGGACCTACTCACCCCGCTACGCATGGTATTTTTCAGAACATCATATTACTTGATGGTGAAAAAGTATTAGAAGGTGAAGGTACTATTGGTTATATACATCGTGCATTTGAAAAAATTGCAGAAAACAGACCATTTTATCAAATTAACGTTTTAACTGACCGTTTAAACTATTGTTCATCGCCAATCAATAATACAGCTTGGTGGATGACTGTAGAAAAAGCATTGGGAATAGAAATTCCAAAACGTGTACAATATCTACGAGTTATCGTAATGGAACTAGCTAGAATTGCTGACCATATTATCTGTAGCTCAGTAATGGGAGTTGATACGGGGGCTTTAACAGGTTTTTTATATGTATTTCAATACAGAGAAAAAATCTACGAAATTTTCGAAGAAATATCAGGTGCAAGATTAACTACTAATATGGGTAGAATAGGCGGTTTTGAAAGAGAATGGAGTCCTGAAGTTTTCAAAAAATTAGATGAATTTTTAGCAGAATTCCCCGCTATTTGGTCTGAATTTGAAGGCTTATTGACAAGAAATAGAATTTTTATGGATAGAACAATTGGCGTTGGAGCAATCAGTGCTGAAGAAGCTATTAATTTTGGTTTTACAGGACCAAACTTAAGAGCTGCTGGTGTGGATTATGACGTCAGAGTAGCTACTCCATATTGTTCTTACGAAGATTTCGACTTTGATATTCCAGTAGGAACTTCTGGAGATTGCTATGATCGTTTCTGTGTAAGAAATGCTGAAGTTTGGGAAAGTTTAAAAATTATTCGTCAGGCTCTAGAAAAAATGCCTGAAGGACCTTTCCACGCTGATGTACCAGAATACTATTTACCTCCAAAAGAAGATGTCTACACTAATATGGAAGCCTTAATTTATCACTTTAAAATTGTGATGGGTGAAGTTCCGGTTCCGGTAACAGAATTATACAATTGTGTAGAAGCTGGTAACGGTGAATTAGGTTTCTACCTTATCACAGATGGAAGTAGAACTCCTTATCGTTTACACTTTAGAAGACCTTGTTTTATCATTTATCAAGCGTATAACGATATTGTAAAAGGTGGAATGCTTTCGGACGCAATTATCACTTTGTCAAGTTTAAATATCATTGCAGGAGAATTAGACGCATAATCATGGAAACAAAAAAATACAAACAAAATATAAACATCACTCCAGAACTGCAAAGTCGTATTGATGAACTTCTAAGTCATTATCCATCAGACAAAAAGAAATCAGCACTTTTACCAGTTTTACATGCAGTACAAGATGCACACGATAATTGGCTGAGTGTAGAGTTGATGGACAAAGTTGCAGAAATTTTAGGCATTACTCCTATTGAAGTATATGAAGTAGTTACCTTCTACTCTATGTATAACCAAAAACCAATGGGAAAATACATGTTCGAATTCTGCTTAACCTCTTGTTGTGGAATTAGAGGAGCAGATGACATGATGGAATATGCTTGTGAAAAACTACAAATTAAACCAGGAGAAACTACAGCTGATGGCTTATTTTCAGTAGTGGGTGTTCAATGTTTAGGTGCCTGTGGATATGCACCAATGATGCAATTGGGAGATTTCTACAAAGAAAACTTAACGAGAGAAAAAATAGACCAAATTATTGAAGACTGTAAAGCAGATAAAGTAATTCTTCACGATAAATAGTAGTAAGATGGCAAAGAAAATATTATTAGAAAAGATTAATATTCCAGGCATTAAATCATACGATGTTTATCGTCAAAATGGAGGATACGCATCGGTTGAGAAAGCTTTAAAATCAATGACACCAGACGAAATTACAGAAGAAGTAAAAGCATCTGGAATTAGAGGTCGTGGTGGTGCAGGTTTCCCTGTTGGTTTAAAATGGAGCTTTATTGATAAAAAATCTGGTAAACCAAGACATTTGGTATGCAATGCCGATGAGTCTGAACCAGGTACTTTTAAAGATAGATATCTAATGGAATATATCCCTCACTTATTGATTGAGGGAATGATCACATCGAGTTTTGCATTAGGTGCAAACCTATCATATATCTACATTAGAGGAGAATATATGTGGGTATTTAAGATTTTAGAAAGAGCTATTAAAGAAGCGTATGCTGCTGGTTGGTTAGGTAAAAATATCTTAGGTACTGATTACTCTTTAGATTTACACGTACACTGTGGTGCAGGTGCTTATATCTGTGGGGAAGAAACTGCTCTAATTGAATCGTTAGAGGGTAAAAGAGGTAATCCTAGAATTAAACCACCTTTCCCTGCGGTTAGTGGTTTATGGGGAAATCCAACAGTAGTGAACAACGTTGAATCAATTGCAAACGTACCATGGATTATCAATAATTCAGGGGAAGAATATGCAAAAATAGGCGTTGGCCGTTCTACAGGAACCAAACTTATCTCTGCTTCTGGTCATATTAGAAAACCAGGTGTTTACGAAATTGAGATGGGAATTACAGTTGAAGAATTTATCAACTCTGACGAATATTGTGGCGGAATGATGGACGATCGTCCCATCAAAGCACTTGTTCCAGGAGGTTCTTCGGTGCCTATTTTACCAGCTCATTTAATTTACAAAACAGCTAACGGCGAAGACCGTTTAATGACATATGAATCGTTATCTGAAGGAGGATTTGAATCTGGATCGATGTTAGGTTCTGGTGGTTTTATCGTATATAATGATACCGCATGTATTGTAAGAAATACATGGAACTTTGCACGATTCTATGCACATGAAAGCTGTGGACAATGTTCGCCATGTAGAGAAGGAACAGGTTGGTTAGAAAAAATTCTACACCGCATTGAGACAGGTTACGGAACAATGGAAGACATCGATTTGCTATGGAACATCCAAAGTAATATAGAAGGAAATACAATTTGTCCGCTAGGAGATGCTGCTGCTTGGCCAGTTGCTGCTGCTATCAGACATTTTAGAGAAGAATTTGAATATCACGTTTTATTCCCTGAAAAAGTAAGAGACAGAAATCACTTTGTCAACGAACCTTTTGCAAGTGTAAAACATTTGATGAATAAATAATCCATGCTAATTTTTAGCTAAAAAGCACAATTTATGAAAGTTACAATAGACGGACATGAAATAGACGTAGAACCAGGGACATCTATTCTACAAGCAGCAAGAATGATTGGTGGGGAGTCTGTTCCACCAGCAATGTGCTATTATTCAAAACTTGAAGGAACTGGAGGTAAATGTAGAGCCTGTTTAGTTGAAGTTTCTAAAGGTAGTGAAGCTGATCCACGTCCTATGCCAAAATTAATGGCATCGTGTAAAACTCCAATCATGGATGGTATGGAAGTAAAAAGCATTACTTCTCCAAGAGTTTTAGAAGCAAGAAAATCGGTTACAGAGTTTTTATTGATCAACCACCCATTAGATTGCCCTGTGTGCGATCAGGCTGGTGAGTGTGATTTACAAAACCTTGCTTTCCAACATGGTAAAGAGCAAAAAAGATATAAAGAAGAAAAAAGAACGTTTGAGCCAGAAAATATTGGCGATAACATTCAACTACATATGAATCGTTGTATTCTTTGTTATCGTTGTGTAAAAACAGCCGAACAACTTACCGATGAACGTGTTCATGGAGTATTGGGAAGAGGTGAACATGCACAAATTTCTACTTATATTTCAAAAGCGATAGACAATGAGTTTTCTGGAAATATGATAGACGTGTGTCCAGTTGGCGCGTTAACAGATAAAACGTTCCGTTTCAAGTCTCGTGTTTGGTTTAACAAACCATATAACGCACATAGAGATTGTCCTAGTTGTTCTGGGAAAGTAACTTTATGGATGTTTGGAGAAGAAATTCAACGTGTTACAGCTCGTAAAGATCAATACCATGAAGTAGAAGAGTTTATTTGTAACTCTTGCCGATTTGACCATAAAGCAAATTCTGACTGGACAATTGAAGGTCCTCGCAAATTTGAAAAATTCTCTGTTATCAATCAAAACAACTACACAAGAAAATTGGATACAGTTGTTATGAAAACAGAAAAACAAATCTTAGATGGACGTGAACAAGACAGAAAGAAAATCAGTATGAAGGCAGTTCCTTTAACTAAACATGAATCACAAGAATAATACAACTAACTATGGATAAAGCTATTATTATTGATAAAGCCGTTATAATTGTTGTTGTATTTGCAGTTACAATGTTAATGGCAATGTATGCAACACTGGCTGAACGAAAAATTGCTGCTTGGATTCAAGATCGTTTAGGTCCAAACCGTGCAGGTAAAGGCGGTGTTTTACAACCTTTGGCAGATGGTTTAAAACTTTTTGCAAAGGAAGAATACCAACCTAATACACCAAACAAGTTTTTGTTCAAATTTGGTCCGTTTTTAGCCATGACTTTGGCTTTGATGACAAGTGCTGTAATGCCTTGGGGAGATAAATTTGTGTTATTTGGAAGAGAAATTATCTTACAAGCAGCTGACATCAACGTTGGTTTATTATACGTACTAGCAGTACTTTCTGTTGGTGTATACGGAATTATGATTGGGGCTTGGGCATCGAATAACAAATACTCACTAATGAGTGGTATTCGTGCAGCTTCTCAAATGATTTCTTACGAAATTGCCATGGGACTTTCATTAATTAGTTTATTGCTAATTACGCAATCAATGAGCATGAGAGAAATTGCTTTGCAACAATCTGGAATGAATTGGAACGTATTTTACCAACCAATTGGATTCTTGATTTTCTTAATTTGTTCGTTTGCAGAAACAAATAGAGCTCCTTTTGACTTAGCAGAATGTGAACAAGAGCTTATTGGTGGATTCCACACAGAATATTCTTCTATGAAAATGGGATTCTATCTATTTGCTGAATATGCTAACTTATTTATTTCAGCTTCAATTATTTCTGTTTTATATTTTGGAGCATACAACTACCCAGGAATGTCGTGGGCAGTAGAAAATTGGGGAGTTAATATTGCAAACGTATTAGGGATTATTGCCTTATTCGTCAAAATTTGTTTTTTCATATTTGTTTATATGTGGGTACGTTGGACATTGCCACGTTTCCGTTATGACCAATTGATGAGTTTAGGTTGGAAATCACTAATTCCATTAGCATTACTTAACCTTATTGTTACCGCTATTGTTATTCTACTTATAAATAATTAAACATGTCAACAACAAATACTTATTCTTTATCAGGAAGAAAGAAAACGGTTTCTGACAAGAAGCTAACTTGGAGTGAGCGCATCTACCTTGTAGCAATTATCAAGGGAATGATGGTTACCTTAAAACACATGTTTAGAAAGAAGGTAACGATTTCTTATCCTGAACAACAACGTCCTTTTAGCAAAGTATATCGAGGTAGACATACTTTAATGAGAGATGAAGAAGGAAGGGAAAGATGCACTGCTTGTGGTTTATGTGCACTGTCTTGTCCTGCGGAAGCTATTACAATGAAAGCTGCAGAAAGAAAGGCAGACGAAATGCATTTATATCGCGAAGAAAAATATGCAGAGATTTACGAAATCAATATGTTGCGTTGTATATTCTGTGGATTATGTGAAGAAGCTTGTCCAAAACAAGCTATTTATCTTACAAAATCTGGAGAAATTGCAAAGTCAGACAGCTCACGTGAAAACTTTATCTACGGAAAAGACAGATTAGTGATGCCGTTAGACGCAGCAATTGCCAATACTAACAATCATAATCAAGCATAATTATGGTAGATATTTTATTTTATATACTTTCGACAATTACACTCGGAAGTGCAGTTCTTACCGTATTGAGTAAAAATCCTATTCACAGCGCATTGTGGTTAGTAGTAAGTTTTTTCTCTATTGCTGGTCATTATATCTTATTAAATTCTCAATTTTTAGGAATGATACATATAATGGTATATTCTGGTGCTATCATGATTTTGATGCTATTTACCATTATGCTAATGAACCTAAATATTAGTCATGAAGTATCTAAGCCATTTGTTACAAAAGTTGTTGCAACAATAGCATTTTGTTTAGTTGGTTTACTACTTCTTTCTATCACACTTAGAGGTAATCAAGCTTACGAATTGGCGTATGCAAATACGGGAGAAGATTTCCAATCGGTTCAAGTATTAGGAAAAGTATTATTAAACGAATACGTTGTTCCTTTTGAAATGATTGCAGTATTATTATTACTTGCAATGATTGGAGCTGTATTGATTTCTAAAAAAGACAAAACAGATAAAGCAGCTTAATTATGGAAAATATAATTGAAATCATAGGTATTGACAAGTATATCTACTTATCTATCCTATTATTCTGCATAGGAATATTTGGAATATTATATAGACGAAATGCAATTGTAATGTTTATGTGTATTGAAATTATGTTGAACTCTGCTAACATGTTGTTAGTTGCTTTTTCAACCTATCATCAAGATGCACAAGGGCAGGTTTTTGTATTCTTTACAATGGCAGTTGCCGCAGCAGAAGTTGCAGTAGGATTAGCTATTTTAGTATCTATATATAGAAATATTGGATCAATTGATATTGATAATTTAAAAAACTTAAAAGGATAATTCCGCATGGATACAAACGTAATTTTACTTTTATTATTAGTCCCTCTAATAGGGTCTTTGGTTAATATTTTCTTCGGGAAAAAATTAGGCAATGGTTCTGGAATTATCGCAACTTTAGCAGTTTTAATTTCATTTATCATTTCGGTTACCGCTTTCATACAGGTATATAACACTAAAGAAGCAATTCAGGTTGATTTATTCGAATGGATGGCTTTAGCCAACTTTAAAGTTTCATTTGGTTTCTTGTTAGATCAATTGTCGCTCTTATGGTTGTTATTTGTTACAGGTATTGGAACATTAATTCATTGGTACTCTACAAGCTATATGAAAGGCGATGAGAATTATGCTAAATTCTTCGCTTACCTAAACTTGTTTATCTTCTTTATGATTATGTTAGTTACAGGTAGCAACTTACTAATTACATTTATTGGTTGGGAAGGAGTTGGACTTTGTTCTTATTTACTAATCGGATTTTGGCATAAAAACCATTCTTATAATGACGCAGCAAAAAAAGCTTTCATTATGAATCGTATTGGTGATTTAGGTTTTTTAGTTGGAGTATTTATTTTGGCTTTTTTATTCCAATCTCTGGATTATATGACAATTAAAGATGCTTTATTAAACGGAACAAATCATCAAATAAATACTTGGATTGGTTGGGCTGCGTTAGCTCTATTTATTGGAGCTATTGGTAAAAGTGCACAAATTCCACTTTACACATGGTTACCCGATGCAATGGCAGGGCCTACTCCTGTTTCTGCATTAATTCACGCAGCTACAATGGTTACAGCGGGTATTTTCTTAATTACGCGTTTAAACTTTGTTTTTGATCTTGCACCACATATCCAAAATATAATTGCGATTATTGGAGCAATTACTGCTCTATTTGCCGCAACTATTGGATTAGTTCAAACAGACATTAAAAAAGTATTGGCCTACTCTACAGTTTCTCAATTAGGATTGATGTTTATGGCTATCGGATTTGCTGCTTATGAAATTGCAGTATTTCATGTGATAACTCACGCTTTCTTTAAAGCATGTTTATTCTTAGGTTCAGGATCTGTTATTCACGCGATGGGCGGAGAACAAGACATGAGAAAAATGGGTGGTTTAAGAAAATTTATGCCAGCTACTTACGCTACTTTTTTATTAGCAACTTTAGCAATTTCTGGGTTCCCTCCTTTTTCAGGTTTCTTTTCTAAGGATGAAATATTAATGACGGCATTTAGCCATAATAAAGTATTGTATATTTTAGGTTCATTAGCATCAGTAATGACTGCTTTCTATATGTTTAGATTGTTATTCCTAACTTTCTTTAAAAGCTTTAGAGGAACACAAGAGCAGAAAAATCATTTACACGAAAGCCCTTTAGCTATAACAGCTCCGTTATGGATTTTAGCTATTCTTTCGGTAGTTGGTGGAGTAATTAGTTTACCAGGTGGAAGCAGTTGGTTAAACAACTATTTAGCTCCAATAATTGTAAACAATGCTAATGCACATCCGCACACATTCGGTACAACAGAATACATTTTAATGGCCGTTGCAGTTGTTGGTGCTTTTATTGGATTATTTATTGCCTATAGCAAATACATTCAGAAAAGTGAAACACCGCCTGCAGACGATCAAATGCATGGTTTACACAAAGTTTTATACAATAAATACTATATTGATGAAGCTTATATGAAGATTATTGTAAAACCAATTTATACATTGTCTTTATTCTTTAGAGATGTTGTAGAAGTAGCTTTATCGGGGGTTATTGTTGGTTTAGCAAAAATTGCTGATGGTTTATCACTGCAAGGTAAAAAAGTACAAAACGGAAACGTTGGTTTCTACTTATTTGCTTTTGTATTTGGTATCTGTCTGATATTGTATTATTTATTCATTGCAAGATAATTTAGAAAGATGAACGTAACTATATTATTAATAACGTTATTAGTTGGTGCATTTGTAACCTATTTAGCTGGAAAAAAACTTGCTTCAAAAACTGCCTTAGGTTTTGGAATCATAGCTTTTATTGAAACAGCTTTTCTTATTTGCCAACACAATTCAGGAATTAGCTCAAGTTTTACTACGCAATGGATCTCTAATCCAAACATTCACTTTGCTTTAAAAGCAGATGGTTTGTCATTAGCATTGGTATTACTTACCACTTTGTTAACTCCAGTAATTATATTATCATCATTTGGTAATCATATTAAAAATTCGAACATATTCTACGCACTTGTACTATTTATGTCATTTGCCATGACAGGTACATTCTTAGCATCAGACGGTTTTTTATATTATATCTTTTGGGAATTAGCACTTATTCCTATTTATTTTATTGCCCTACTATGGGGTAATGATACTTTTGAAGCACGTAAGAAAGCAATTTTTAAATTCTTTATTTACACTTTTGCTGGTTCATTATTTATGTTGGTAGGTTTTATCTACTTATACCAAAAAGCAGGAAGTTTTATGTTGTATGATTTATATAACGTTACATTAACTTCAAATGAACAATACTGGATTTTCTTAGCTTTCTTTATTGCTTACGCTATTAAAATTCCTGTATTTCCATTTCATACTTGGCAGGCTTCTACCTACGAAAAAGCACCAACTGTTGGAACAATGTTATTGGCAGGTATTATGCTAAAAATGGGACTTTATTCTATCATTAGATGGCAATTGCCAATTGCTCCTTCAGCAGCAAAAGACTTAATGCCAACTGTTTTGGTATTGTGTTTAATAGGGGTTGTTTATGGTTCTATTGTAGCTTTAAAACAAGTAAACATTAAACGTTTTTTTGCATACTCATCATTAGCTCACGTTGGATTAATTGCAGCTGGAGCATACAGTTTAACGCTTGATGGATTATTAGGCTCTGTTTACCAAATGTTAGCACACGGTTTTGTAATTGTTGGTTTATTTTTTGTAGCAGAAATTATCTACTCAAGATATGAAACAAGAAATATTAATGAAATGGGAGGAATTCGTCAACAAGCTCCTCAATTCGCTTCATTATTCATGATCCTATTATTTGCATCAATCGGTTTACCTGGAACATTTAGTTTTATAGGTGAGTTTAACCTTTTCTATGGTTTATCTCAGGTAAATTTATGGTATGCAATTGTTGGAGGTACAAGTATTATTTTGGGTGCTTTTTACATGCTAAGAATGTTTCAAAAATCAATGCTTGGGGAAACTAATTCAAAAATATTTGCTGATGTAAAAACCAATGAAAAAATAGTTTTAGGCATATTAGTGCTAATTGTTATTTTCTTAGGTATTTATCCAAAGCCAATAACTGACTTGATTACGCCAAGTTTGGTAGAAATAGTATCATACATTAAATAAAGTTTAAAAATTTAGCTTGTACTAAGCAATAATTCCAAAATATAAAAAATGAATACATTAATAGCAGTTGGAGTATTAGCGGTAATAGTTTTGATAGCAGAAATTATTAACTTGAGAAAGTTGATAATTCCAGTAGCTATTGCAGGACTATTAGGTATCTTGGGTTATACCCTTTATAATATTGATGTTGTAGAAGCATATTATAATAATATGTTTGTATCAACACGATTCTCTACCGCCTTTTCATCTTTGTTTATTGCACTTACCATTTTGTTAATTGCTTTGAGTAAAGATTTTTATCAAAATCAGTATTCGAAAATATCAGATTACATTTCTCTAAAGCTCTTTTTGCTAATGGGGGCTATTTCCATGGTAAGCTTTGGAAATATGGCGATGTTTTTTGTTGGTTTAGAAATATTATCGATCACTTTGTATATTCTTTGTGGTACAGATTTTAAAAACATCAAAAGTAATGAGTCTGCAATGAAGTATTTCTTGTTGGGTTCATTCGCTTCAGGAATAATTCTTTTCGGAATTGCTTTACTTTATGGAGCAACAGGTTCTTTTGATATTGTAACAATTGCACAAACAGCTACTACCTCAACAATGCCTGTGTGGTATGGTATGGGAATTGTAATGATTCTTATTGGTATGTTATTTAAAATTGCTGCTGTACCTTTCCATTTTTGGGCACCAGACGTTTACCAAGGAGCACCAAGTCTTACTACTGCTCTTATGAGTACTTTGGTTAAAGTTACAGCTGTAGCAACATTATATAAAATAGCGAATAACTTCTTATTCGATATGCCGTCTAGCTATACAAACATTTTAGTTATAATTTCAATTTTAACAATGACTGTAGGTAACATTATGGCTTTGAGACAGGACAACATGAAACGCCTTTTAGCGTACTCAGGTATTTCTCATGCTGGTTTTATGATGATGTCACTTGTAGCCTTAGGATTAGCTACTCCTCACCTTTTCTATTATGCAACTTCTTATGCTTTTGCAGGAATTGCAGCTTTTACAGTTTTAATTATTGTATCAAGTGGAAAAAGCAATGAGGAGATTGCCAACTTTAAGGGATTAGCTAGAAAAAATCCATTAATGGCTATAGTATTTACAGTTGCTTTATTATCGATGGGAGGAATTCCAATTTTTGCAGGATTTTTCGGTAAGTTTTTCTTATTTTCCGATGCTGTTAAAAACGGATTCATCACATTGGTTATTTTTGGAGTAATCAATTCATTTATTAGTATTTATTACTACTTAAAAATTGTTGTATCAATGTTTACAACAACCAATAATGACGAAGAAATGGTGGTAATAACAGTACCTGCAACTTATAAGATTGTTGGTGTTATATCTGCGGTACTAATTATAGTATTTGGACTTTATCCATCATTACTACTAGGTCTATTCTAAATTGTATTAATAACAAATCAAAAAAAGCTAGGTCTTCTCTAAAAGAAACTTAGCTTTTTTTTGATCTATGATTTATCATCAAATCTACTTTTATTAGAAGACAATTTCATCTCGTTTAATAAAAAAATCGACTCTAAAAGAATCGATTTTTTTATTTATTAAGAACATCCGCAGTTTGTACCACAAGACGAACTTCCGTCGTTATTTTTCTTACTTGCTTTTTTCCAGAAGAACTTTTTGATAAGATAAGCTACTGCAAAAATAAGTAATCCATAAGTGATAATTTCTTGATAATCCATTTACTATTATTTTAATAACTGATATGCAATAAATCCAGCCAAATAAGCCAATCCTGTCATGAAAACCATTTGATAGATGGTCCATTTCCAAGATTTAGTTTCTCTTCGTGTAATTGCAACTGTTGATGCACATTGCATTGCAAAAGCATAGAAAAACATTAATGAAATACCTGTTGCCATAGTAAATACTTTTTCTCCCGTTTCTGGCCAAACCTCAGCTTCCATTCTAGACTTGATAGTCTCTTCCTCCTCTCCACTAGAACCTACATTGTAGATTGTAGCTAATGTTCCTACAAAAACTTCTCTTGCCACAAATGATGTCATCACAGCAATACCAATTTTCCAATCGTATCCTAATGGTTTTAAAACGGGTTCTATCTTTTTCCCTACAATTCCGATATAAGAATTCTCTAATTGATATCCAGCCACATAATCTTCAAATTCTTGTTCAGAAAGCTCTACTCCCTTGTATTTCTCGGTAATTACTTCTTCTGCATTATCATACCTAGCACTTGGCCCGTGTGATCCTAAAAACCATAAAATAATTGAAAGAACAAAAATAATTTTACCTGCTCCAACAACAAAAGATTTTGTTTTTTCATACATTGTAGAAATAACACTTTTTGCAATTGGCATTCTGTAATCAGGCATTTCAATTACAAAATAAGATTTATAAGGTACTTTAATAAAGTGTTTTAAAACCCAAGCACTCAACAAAGCAAAAAGAAATCCGATAAAATAAAATATGGTCATTGTTAGCCCTTGAAGACCAATAAATCCAAACAATTTTTCGTCAGGAATTATAATAGAAATCAAAATAATGTATACTGGTATACGTGCCGAACATGTTGTAAAAGGCGTAACTAAAATAGTAATTAATCGCTCTTTTGAATTTTCAATGTTTCTAGCAGACATAATTGCTGGGATAGCACATGCATTACCAGAAATTAAAGGTACAACTGATTTTCCACTTAATCCGAAAGGACGCATTATACGGTCCATCAGAAATACCACTCTACTCATATAACCCGTTTCTTCTAAAATAGAAATAAACATAAATAAAATGGCAATTTGTGGTATAAAAGGCATGATTCCTCCAATACCTGGCACAATACCATCGGCAATAAGATCGGTAAGTTTTCCTGGTGCCATCACTTGGTGTATCCATCCCGACAACTCTCCAAACTTATCATCAATCCAGTCCATTGGATAACTTGACCATTGAAAAATTGCTTGGAATACCAACAACATTACAGCAAAGAAAATAATGTATCCCCAAATTCTATCTGTTAGCAAACGATCAATTTTACTCCGAATATCTTTTGCTTTAGACTTATCTTTTACGTATGAATCTTTTAATATTTCACTAATATATTGATAACGCTTTATTGTTTTGCGTTGTTGTAAGCGTTTCATTGCTGATTCAGATAAAGAAAATCCCTTAGCTTCTATATCTTTTTTAGAAATAGAGCCTATTGTAATATCTTGTGTTAGAATCATCCACAAGCGATATACAGACAAGCTAGGAAAGCTTAATGCTAATTTGCTAAAAAACTCTTCGTCTACAACAGTTGTATTAACACATGATTCTGTTGAATAAGTATCATAATCTAAGATTGCTTGTTTTAGTTCGTCGATACCTAAATTCTTTTTTGCACTAACTAAAACGATTTTTGTTTTTAATAAATGCTGGAGTTTTTCAATATCAATACTAATCCCTTTTGCCTCCATGGTATCAGCCATATTCACAACTAATAAAGTTGGTATTCCCAATTCTTTTACTTGGGTAAACAATAAAAGATTTCGCTTAATATTTTCTATATCAACAACAACAATGGCTAAGTCTGGATAGTCTAGATTGCTTGGATCAAATAATAAATCCATTACAATTTTTTCGTCTAATGAACTTGCATTGATGCTATAAGTACCTGGTAAATCAATTATTGTAGCTACATCGCCGTTGTTAAACTTTATACTACCACTTTTTTTATCGACAGTAATACCTGGATAATTTCCAATTTTATGATTTAATCCTGTAAGTGCATTAAATACAGAAGTTTTTCCAACATTTGGATTTCCTAATAATGCAACTTTAATATTATTTTTCATTTAGATAGTTTATCTGTTACTACTTACTTTATTTCTATCAAAATTTCTTTGGCAAGTTCTTTTCTAATGGATAAATGAGTATCGTTAATACACAAATAAAGTGGATCACCAAAAGGAGCTACTTCCAATAGCTCAACATCATTTCCTGGCAAACAGCCCATTTCTAATAACTTCAATGGTACATGGTGCATGTCGAAATTAGCAATAACAGCTTTTTGATTTTTTTTAAGTAAGTCTAATGTCGTATTCACTTTATTTAGATTTAATTTATATTGCAAAAATAAACATTTAAAAAACAATCGTCCTATCTAATTGTATTTTATTCACTTAATTATAGTAAAGAAACGCTGTTAATTATAACCTAAAGAAGTAATTATATACAATAAAAAAACGCTCTTAGTTGACTAGGAGCGTTTTTTTTATTGTATTTATTTTTTTGTTTGACTTTCATGTTGATAAAGCCATTGTATATCTTCCCACAATTGCTCTATATTTTTTGTTTCAGGATCTTTCGTATCTAAATTAGTACCATCATAAAATCCTCTAATTCTTCCTTTACTATCAACAAGCACAAAATTTTCAGTATGTACCATATCATACAATTCTTCTGGAGAACCAGTTTTTACTGCCAAATAAGAATTTCTTGCTATGAAATAAATATCTCGTTTATCACCAGTCACTAAATTCCAAATTGTATCATCTACTCCACGCTTTAAAGCATATTCTTTTAGTACAGGTACACTATCAATATCTGGAGTAACAGTATGTGATAATAATTTAACACCTGGTAAAGTTTTTATCTTCTCTTGCAACCATTCCATATTATCTCCCATAATTGGACAAATTGTTGGACAAGTTGTAAAAAAGAAATCTGCCACATAGATATGCCCTTGATAGTCTTTTTCAGTAATTGTATCTCCGTTTTGATTGATAAAAACAAATGGAGCTATTTTGTGCTCTTGTTTATTTGCCTTATGTTGAATTAAGCTATCAACCATTTCTGGATTTACCATTGATGGGGTATATACTGGTAAACTTTTTCTATACTTTAATGCATTATAAAACATTATTAAAATAGCACAACATAGAATAAAAAAGCCGATAAAAAAATATCTATAACGTTTGAAGAACTGAAACATATAAAATTTATTTTCGACAAACTTACAAATAACATACCACAAATAAGTTAAAGCTTACTTAAAACACTAAGAACATCAGTTCTTTATAAAAGAAAACAATTTAATTGATTCTATAATTTTATAGCGTAAAAAATGTAATTCTCTAAAGATATTTCTTATTTTTGTTTGAATAGACAATAAGTAAATAACTATAAAAGATGAATAAAAGAGTATTATTGACTTCTGCAATTGCTCTATCTGCTTTGGTTGCTTGTAAAGATGGCAAAAAAACAGAAGAAATAGCAGATCAAGAAAATCATGGTATCAATCTTGAATACATGGATTTAAGTGTAAATCCTGGTGATGATTTTTTCCGATATGTAAACGGTACATGGTTTGACAACACAGAAATTCCTGATGACAGAACACGTTGGGGAAGTTTTGATGAATTAAGAAAAAACACAGACAAAGATGCATTGGCTATTTTGAAAGCAGCTGCGGAATCTAAAAAATTAGATCCAAAGTCAGATCAAGCCAAAGCTGTTGCTCTTTTCGAATCATACTTAGACAACAACACACGTAATACTTTAGGTGTTTCTCCTTTAAAACCTTACATCGAAAAAATTAATAACGTAAAAACCACAGCTGATGTTACCAAGTTAATCAATGACTTGGCTGATGAAGGTGGTTTAGGTTTCTATTCTAGCTACGTTTATGCAGATGCTAAAAATTCTACTGAAAATACTGTTTATCTAAGCACAGGTTCTTTAGGATTACCAGATCGTGATTACTACTTGCTGAAAGAAACAGATATGCAAGAAAAAAGAGACCAATATGTTGCGCATATGGCTCGTATGTTTGAACTTGCTGGAGAACCAAAAGAAGAAGCTACTGCAGATTCTAAACGCGTATTAGCAATAGAAACAAAATTGGCAGAACCAAGATTAACAAGAGTAGAGCGCAGAGATAGCCGATTAACATACAATCCAATGACAATTGCTGAGTTACAGAAACTAGCTCCTGTGGTTGACTGGAAAGCTTATTTTGACGCAACTGGATTAAAAAACATTGATAAAGTTATTGTTTCTCAACCAAAATACATTAAAGCTTTAAATACCATTCTTACAGAAAAAAATATTGATGATATTAAAGCTTATCTTAAATGGACTTTAATTAACGGGTATGCTTCTGTACTTTCAACAGAGATGGAAATAGCTAATTGGGAATTTTACTCAAAAACTTTAGAAGGAGCAAAAGAACAAAGACCAGCAGAAGAAAGAGCTTTAGCTGTTGTAAACAACAATATTGGCGAAGCTTTAGGACAATTATATGTTGCTGAAAAATTCCCTGCAGAAGCTAAAGAAAAAGCACAAGAAATGATTAAAAACGTTTTAACTGCTTTTGGAGAAAGAATTAAAGCTTTGCCTTGGATGGCGGAAGAAACTAAAAAAGGTGCTTTAGATAAATTGGCTTCTACTACAATAAAAATTGGTTATCCTGATAAATGGGAAGATTATTCTAAAATGGATATTAAATCTCCTCAAGACAAAGGAAACTACTTTGATAATATGTTGAGTGCTACAAAATGGTCTATTGCAAAAAACAGAGCTGATTATGGTAAACCAGTAGATAAATCTAGATGGGGAATGGCTCCGCAAACAGTAAACGCATATTTTAACCCAATATACAATGAGATTGTATTCCCTGCAGCTATTTTACAACCTCCATTTTATGATTACAAAGCTGACGAAGCTGTAAACTACGGTGGTATTGGAGCTGTGATTGGACACGAAATTTCTCATAGTTTTGATGATTCAGGTGCACGTTTTGACAAAAATGGTAACTTAAACAACTGGTGGACAGATGCTGACTTAGAACAATTTACAGTATTAGGCAACAAGTTAGCTGATCAGTATAGTGCTTTAGAACCACTTCCAGGAGTTTTTGTTGATGGTAAATTCACTTTAGGAGAAAATATTGGTGATTTAGGTGGTGTTAACGCTGCTTATGACGGATTAAAAATATTCTTGAAAGAAAATGGAGATCCTGGTTTAATTGATGGTTATACACCTGAACAAAGATTTTTCATTTCTTGGGCAACTATTTGGAGAACAAAATCTAGAGATGAAGCTACAAGAAATCAAGTAAAAACAGATCCTCATGCTCCTGGTTATTATAGATCGTTTGTTCCTTTACAAAATGTTGATGCTTTCTATGAAGCATTTGACATAAAAGAAACAGATAAACTTTATATTAAACCAGAAGACCGCGTGAAAATTTGGTAAAAATAAAAAAGGCATTTCATTCTGAAATGCCTTTTTTATTTTAACTATTGTTTCTCTTTTAATTCTATAGAGTTAATCATTGGATCGGTACTTAAAAGCCATTTATAATAAGCTTCTGGACTTCCTAACTGATACAAGTATTCAGCTATTAAAAAATGAACGACTAGTTTTTTATGCTTTTCTAAATTAAACAGTAGTTTATTATTAGCTAAATAAGCTTTAAAATTGGCAAATAGCTGCTTATTACTCTTTAAATAATTAATCAATTCACTATCGTTCATTTTCAAAAATTTTTCTCGTTCTTTATCAATTTCTTGGAAAACGAAATAACTTACCATTCCAGATTTCATCATCATTTCTATTGCATCTTCACTATGCTTAACACCTAGTGGCACAAATATATCGGGTACAATTCCACCACCTCCATAAACAATGCGTCCTTTTAAGGTTTTGTATTGTAAACTATCGGCTATTTTAATACTGTCTGCAGCATATAGTTCTCCGTTATTATAACGAGTACGAAAATCGTTATTGTATTCATCAATTCCTCTTTTGTAACTTTTTTGAATAGATCTTCCTGAAGGGGTATAATATCTCGCTGTAGTTAGTCTAATTGCAGAACCGTCGCCTAAATTTAATTCGCGTTGTACTAAACCTTTCCCAAAAGTTCGTCTACCAACAATAGTTCCTCTATCGTTATCTTGAATAGCTCCGGCTATAATTTCACTTGCTGAAGCACTATTCTCATTAACCAAAACATAAATTGGCTGATCGACATAAAGTCCTGAGCCTTTTACTTTGGTTATTTTTTCTTTTCCTCCTCTATTAATTGTTTTGACAATTACTTGTTCTGGCAATAATAAATCATTTAGCATTTTTGTTGCCTGATCCATGTAGCCTCCACTATTATCACGAAGATCTATAATAAGTCCATCTATTCCTTGCTGAATTAGGTCATCTAAACCACTTTTAAATTCATCGTAAGTTGTATTTGAAAAACGATTAATCTTTAAGTATCCCAAATTATTATCCAACTTTAAAACTGCGTCAATACTTTTTAAAGCAATTGGTTCTCTTGTTAATTTAATGTTGAATGTTTTATCATTTATTTTTCTATAAACCAATAGATTAATCTCTGTACCTTCTTCACCTCTTAAAACATTTGAAATACTATCAGAAGATATTTTTTTGCCGAATAACTTGTGGTCATCTGCTTTTAAAATTCTATCACCAGCTTTAACTCCTGCTCTAAAAGATGGCCCATCTTTTACTGGCTTTATAACGGCAAGTGAATCTTTATATAAATAATACTGAACGCCAACACCTACAAAACTTCCTTGCATAGATTCGGTTACTTCTTTCATCAAATCTTTCCCGATATAAACAGAGTGCGGATCTAATTGTTCTAAAATTGTAGTAACGGTATTATCAACGATAGAATCAGTATTTACTTGATCAACATATTCTTGTTCAATTAAATCTAAAAGACGATATAACTTTAATTTATTTTGATTGAGGAACAGACCTGGTGTAGACTGTCTAGAAACCGAAACGAAGAAACCACCCAGTAAAATACCTAAGGAAAGCGAAATAGACACAATAAGTGGCCAATAATATTTTTTCATTTTAGTATTATTCTAAATTTGGAAGATGTACTACTTCTACGCCGGCTTTTTCTAGAAAAAGAATACCTTCTTTATCTTTGTAATCTTCTAAATAAACAACGCGTTTAATTCCTGCTTGATGAATTAGTTTACTGCAATCTCTACAAGGCGACATTGTAATATATAGCGTAGCTCCTTCGCAACTTTGAGTTGAACTTGCTACTTTTAAAATAGCATTAGCCTCGGCATGTAAAACATACCAATGAGTTTGATCATTTTCATCTTCACAACAATTTTCAAAACCTGTAGGCGTTCCATTATATCCGTCTGATATTATCATTCTGTTCTTAACAATAATAGCACCTACCTGTTTGCGTTTACAATAAGACAACTTTCCCCACTCTCTAGCTATGCGCAAATAAGCCGTATCGTATTTTGTGATTTTGTGATCTGACATAAATATACTCTTTTACTTTCAATCAATATACAGCAAAAATACATATAAGTTTTGCTACTTAGCTACCAATTTGTAAGTTGATAAAGTCTATTTTCTATTGAAGACGATAATTTATTAAATTTAATCCAAATAATATTAAAAGTCTAATTTTTTTCTATTGTCTATAATTTTGTATCAATAATATTTGTAAATTAACAGATATAAACATTTTATTAACCCCAAAAAAACAAAATAATGGCATACTCTGATTTATACGATACTGGTTTTAAAGAAAGGAATAAAGGACATTTTGCAGCTATTGTGCGTGTTGCACTTGCAAATGGTAATTTTAGTGAAGAGGAAAAAATATTTTTAGATGAATTGGCCAATCGATTAGATATTTCTCAGGAAGATTATGAGAAAATATTAACACATCCTGAAAAATATCCTATTAATCCGCCATATTTAGAAGAACATCGCATTGAACGACTTTATGATTTAGCCAGAATGGTTTATGTAAATCATATGTTAGGTCCGAAGCAGAAAGATATTTTACGAAAATTTACAGTAGCATTAGGTTTTTCTGGTGATGCAGATATGATTGTAAACAAAGCATTATCACTTTTGGTGTTGGAAGTAGATATGGAAACCTTTATTGAAGAAATAAGAAAATTAAAACATTAAAAAAACGGAGTGATTTTGAATCACTCCGTTTTTCATTTATTTTTTATGCTGAGCCATAAATTCTTCAGCCTTTTCTACCATTTTTTTACTTCCACAGAAAAACGGCACACGTTGATGCAACTCTGTAGGTTCTATTTCCATAATCCTTTTGAATCCATCAGAAGCTCTACCTCCAGCTTGTTCAGTAAGAAATGCAATAGGATTGCATTCATACAACAACCTCAATTTTCCATTAGGAGCTTTACTACTTGTTGGATATAAATAAATTCCACCTTTTAAAATATTTCTATGAATATCAGATACTAAGCTACCTATATATCTTGCAGAGTAGGGTCTGTTTCCTTCTTCTGCTTGACAATATTTTAAATAATCTTTTACTCCTTGCGGAAAATGAATATAATTTCCTTCATTAATAGAATAAATATTTCCTTCTTCCTTCATTTTCATGTTTGGGTGAGAAAGATAAAAAGTACCTATTGCTGGATTTAATGTAAAACCATTTACTCCTTTTCCAGTTGTGTATACCAACATAGTTGAAGAGCCATAAACAATATAGCCAGCTGCAACTTGGTTGTCTCCTTTTTGTAGAAAATCCTCCAATTGCACTGGAGTTCCAACAGGAGTAACTCTTCTATAAATAGAAAAAATTGTTCCTACAGAAACGTTTACATCAATATTTGAAGAACCATCTAATGGATCTATCAACACTACATATTTACTATCATTTCCTCCTTTTTTCCCGTGAATTGCAATAAACTCATCCTCTTCTTCCGAAGCAATTCCACAAACAATTTCTCGATTTACCAATGTATTAATAAACACTTCGTTTGCGTAAACATCCAGCTTTTGTTGTTGTTCTCCCTGAATATTTTCAGCGCCAAATGCCCCTACAATATCTACTAATCCTGCCTGATTCACTTGATGACTAACTACTTTTGCAGCTAATCGCAATGAATTAATTAATCTTGATAATTCTCCTGAAGAGTATTTAAAATCTTCTTGTCTATCGATAATAAACTCTCCTAATGTTTGATGTCTTTTTGTTGTCATTGAAAATTGATTCTATAGTTGTGCTTTTGCTATGCAAATATCGTTAATTTTGTTGTTCTATAACGAAGTTATTAATTATAAATATACAACTTATACTCATGAATATTAGAACAGCTAAGCCAACTGATATGCCATCGGTTTTAAACTTAATAAAAGAACTAGCTACTTACGAAAAAGAACCAGACGCAGTAGTAGTAACAACTGATGATTTAGTAAGAGATGGCTTTGGTGAAAATCCGCTTTTTAGTGTTTTGGTAGCAGAAAAAGATGATTCTATTATTGGAATGGCGTTATTTTATTATCGATATTCAACTTGGAAAGGAAAAACAATACACCTTGAAGATCTTATTGTTACGGCTAAAGAAAGAGGAACTGGTGCTGGAATGGCTTTGTATAAAAAAGTACTAGAAATTGCCAATCAAGAAGCAGTGAGAAGAGTTGAATGGGTGGTATTAAACTGGAATACACCTGCTATTAAATTTTATGAAAATTCAGGAGCTACTGTTTTAAAAGATTGGTATACTGTCCAAATGGACGATAAAAGCGTTCACTCATTTTTAAATAAATAAATAATGAAGGTTTATAAATTTGGAGGTGCTTCTGTAAAAGATGCCGAAAACGTAAAAAATGTTGCAGAAGTGCTGCGTACAGTTGGTTATACCGATAGTATTATTATTGCGTCTGCCATGGGAAAAACAACCAACGCATTGGAAGTTGTAGTAAACAACTATTTTAATCAGTCCGAAGCAGTTCAAGAAACTATTGCAATTGTACGCAATTATCATCTCGAAATAATAAACGATTTATTCAAAAATAATAACCATGAAGTTTATTCTAAAGTAAATCATCTTTTTGAAGCATTACAAAACTTTATTAGCAACAATAAATCTCCAAATTACAATTTTGTTTACGATCAAATTGTAAGCACTGGCGAACTATTATCTACAACTATTTTGCATTATTATTTACAAGAATCGGCAATTGAAAATACTTGGATAGACGCTAGAAACTTAATTAAAACAGATACTATTTATAGAGATGCAACAGTAAACTGGGAGCAAACAACTACGGCAATTAAAAACAATCTAATTGAAGGTAGGTTGTATATTACACAAGGTTTTATAGGCTCTGATTACAATGGTTTTGCAACAACACTTGGTAGAGAAGGTTCTGACTATTCAGCAGCTATATTTGCTTATGCACTTAATGCAAAAAGTGTTACTATTTGGAAAGATGTTTCTGGTGTGCTTAATGCAGATCCACGCTATTTTACCAATACCACTCTCTTAGAACAAATTTCTTATCAAGAGGCAATTGAGTTGGCTTTTTATGGTGCTTCTGTTATTCATCCCAAAACCTTACAGCCACTCCGTCAAAAAGAAATTCCTTTATATGTAAAATCATTTTTAGCACCAACATTGCCAGGAACTTCTGTATCTAAGGGCGCAGATTTAAAACCATTTATTCCATGTTTCATTGTTAAGAAAAATCAATTATTGATTTCTCTTTCTTCCAAAGATTTTTCATTTATCATGGAAAAAAACATCAGTGATATCTTTAAATTATTTGGTGAGTATAATATTAAAGTAAATGTAATTCAAAATTCTGCTATTAGTTTTTCAGTTTGTGTAGAAGATAAATTTAATCACTTTGAAGAACTTCGTCAAAAATTAAATACCGACTATAAAGTGAGTTATAATGAAAACGTATCATTATACACCATACGACATTTTGATGAATATTCTTCCGATGTTGTTTTAGAGAATAAGACACTACTGCTCAAGCAAGTAAATAGAGAAACTATGCAAATTGT
>CANQRD010000012.1 GCA_947626185.1 uncultured Flavobacterium sp. | reverse complement strand
GCTCCATAAAAATACATAGCTCTACCACCTGCATGCGCCGTAGTAGTAGTCTTCCAAATATTATTACCCGTTGGAGAAGTTGCATCTTTATTTACGTCTATAATATTCCAACAATTAAATGAAATAGAAGACGTATCAAAGCTTTCAGAGAAAGGAGCTGTAAATGGCAAACATTGTGTTCTAAACTTAAATGGTCCTCTCCAATCTGAAAATGTTGATGACGAACATACCGCTCGAACATAATACTCATACTCCGTATCGGGAACTAATTGATTACCTGAGCTATCCAATGTAGCTACAGGACTATCTACTTGTGTTGCTATTCCTGAAGTCGTTGGTTGCCCCCCTCCTGGTATTTGAACTACATACTCCCAGGCAGTATTTCCTACATCATTCCATTTTAAAGTTGCTGACGTTGCTGTTGTACCAATTACATCTAAATCTAACGGATAAGCACAATCTGTTTCTTCAAATGTTACAGCGTCTAAATATCCATATGCATATCCTGTTGTCTTTACTCGCCATGCTAGATTTATATCTCCAGAAACTCCAGTAATAAAATAAACAACTTCTTCAAAAGTACTACTATTAAAACTTCTCAACGGTCTAATAACTTTTGTAAAGTTTGCTAATGCCGTTCCTGAGTCTGATAATAAAACCTCATAATCGTTTGTATATGATGTAGATGTTCTATAATAATATTTAAGCATATATGTTTTATTCGCACTAACTCTTAGTGGAGGTGAAATTAACCAATCGTCATTACCTGATGCACCTCCATAAAAATACATTGACTGTCCTCCTTCATGATTAGTTGTGCTTGTTCTCCATATATTACTTGTTGGTCCTGTTGAGTCACCGTTAGCATCAACAATTGTCCAACAATCCATTGTTGGCGACCCCACATTAAATCCTTCGAAAAATGGTCTATTAATAACACCACATCCTGTATAAAACTCGAAATGTTTCCACTCAGTGAAATTTCCATTTGAACATTTTGCTCTAACATAAAAATCGTAAGCCTGACTAGCTTCAAAATTAACGTTGGTATTCGTTCTTGTAACCGTTACATTTTTACTTGTAGTAGAAGTACCAGACGCAGAATCACTAGGAGGTGTACTTCCTACAGGTAGGACATAATATTCCCAAGAACTATTCACATCTGTCCAGCTAATATCGGCAGATGTAGCAGTTGCAGAATCCAATTTAATATCTATTGGGCTTGCGCATTCAACTTCTTCAAACGATATAGCATCTAAATATAAATATGCATAACCTCTTGTTTCAACATGCCATGCAATATTTAACGTTCCATTTACTCCAGTAATAAACACCTCTTTCTCCTGATAAATCGTTGAGTTTGTTTTCGTTTTTGGAACTAAAACATTTACAAAATTACCAATAGCGACCCCATTAGTAGAATACAAAACTTCAAATTCATTATCATAAGAACTTGTTGTTCTGTAATAATACTTTAACTTGTACGTTTTTCCCGTAGAAACACTGAATGTTGGCGAAATCAGCCAATCGTCACTTTGTGCAGATGTTGATGAAGCATAAAAATACATGAATCTAGCTCCTTCGTAAGCCGTAGTACCAGTATTAATTCGGAATTGATTATTTGTTGCTGTTCCGTCATTATTATTATCAACTATTGTCCAGCAGTTTACAGATGCCGAATGCTCTTCAAAATCTTCAAAGAAACTATCTGTAACCACACCACAAGCAGTTCCAAATCTAAAAGGTCCAATCCAATCGGAATCTGCACCGCTACATTTAGCACGTACATAAAATTCATAATTAGTTATTGCTTTAAGCGGAGTACCGTTTTGCTCTTGTGTAACTGTAACTGTTTTTACGGTAGAAATAGTTCCCGTACTTGTTGGAACACCGTTACCTGCTTTTTGTACCCAGTACTCCCAAGAAGTATTAATATTATCTACCCAAGATAAATTTGCTGATGTTTGAGTTTCATTTGCTGAACTTAACTGTATAGGATGAGCACAATCAACTTCTTCAACAATAATATCGTCTAAGTAAACATAGGTATAATTTTCTGTTGTAGGCAAAACAACCCAAGCAAAATTAACATCATCACCACTTCCTTGAATAAATATAATTTCCTCTACATAACTTCCTAAGTTCCTCTTTTGAGCAGATAATAAAACAGTCTGAAAACTAGAAGTTGACACACCATTCTTAGATAACCTAACTTCAAACTCATTATCGTATGAAGTACTTGTTTTATACTTATATGATAATTTATATAATTTTCCTGCAGCAAACTTAAATGTAGGTGATATTAGCCAGTCATCATGATCATTACCTCCTGACTTATACGAATAAAAACGCATAGAATAAGTCCCTGAAGCAGCATTAGTTGCCCCACTTAATTCTTTCCAAACATGACTTGCTCCTGAAGCGTCTCCATTTCCATCAACTATGGTCCAGCATGGTAAGCTAGTAGAGCCTAATTCAAACCCTTCACTAAAAGGTAAAGTGAACACAGAACATGCAGTACGTACTATCAAAGGAGAGCTCCAAAAACTTTTTTCCGAAGACGAACAACTTGAGCGAATCCAAATGTAATATTGTGTATTTGATGTAAGATTCTGAAATGTATGTGTTGTAGAGCTTGTATTAACACCAGATGTAGTACCACTAGGGGCAGTAGAGCTTGTACTTATATAAACATCATAACTTGAAGATCCAATAGCAGCATTCCAACTAACAATAATACTATCGTCTTTTATAGAAGTAGTAACAAGCCCATTAACTTTGAAACATGTAATTTGATTACCAAAAGTAATCTTCACATTTGGTCTTGTACTTTGGGCTGATAAATTCGCTGTATTATCAGGTGTGGTATCTTTACTATGTCCAAAATGCATAGCTGATATAGATGTAGCTGATACATCTAAACCAGCAGATCCTTCTCCATTACCTGAACCACCATAATTGGCCTCAACCAAAACTAATAAGTTATTATTTCCTCCTGTGTAATTAAAAGAAACATCAAAAGGAAACGTTATAAACCCAGTAGCTGTAGGATTTAAAACGCCATCAAAAACTAGAGTAGCGCCTTGCGTAAAAGTATCCCAATTAGCCGCCGATAAAGTACTCGAAGTCACCTCCTTTAGATAAATCTTAATAGGTCTTGCTCCCCCTGTCTTACCAATATTCCATGCTATCTGATTTATAAATCCAGTTCGATTGACTTCATTAGCAGTATATAACGCTGCCGAACGTTCATACCCATAAAAATTTCCTAATGGAAATTTTGATACAGATGTACCTGTTCCTATTGTCACATCTTGTCCGTAACTGAGCAAGGAACAGACAATCAAGACAAATAAGGTTAATAGTCTTTTCATATTTAAAAGTGTTTAGTTACGCGTAAATATAATATTTTTTATATTAATATTAACAAAACGAATTTAAATCAGCAATAATTATACATTTCACACTTAGCAAAAAAATAATAAAATTTATTTTTTTTAACATAATAAACATATAAAACAATTCAAATATGTTACAAAAATAGTTTTGAAATCTATTTTTGTAAAAAAAACAAACTTAATAAAATTCAATAATCGTCTTTTTTTTTTAACATTTTGAGTGCCGATATTATAGTTCTGAGTTGGTGTTTTAGATAATATCTTTTCTGAGTTTTATGCTTCAATCATTTTTTTACTAAATTTGTATGCATAGAATATATATATGATTGAAAAAGAAGAAATAAACTTTGAGCGATCGGTAATTGTTGGAATAGTCAATAAGGATCAAGACGAAGCTAAGTTGAACGAATATTTAGATGAACTAGAGTTTTTAACGATAACTGCTGGTGGTGAAGTTTTTAAGCGTTTTTATCAAAAACTAGATCAGCCCAATGCTAAAACATTTCTTGGAACAGGTAAAATAGAAGAAATCAAGTATTACATTGTTGAAAATGAAATTCAAACTGTAATTTTTGATGATGAATTAACACCTGCTCAGCAAAAAAATATTTCTAGAATACTTGACTGTAAAGTTTTAGATAGAACAAATTTAATCTTGGATATTTTTGCTCAAAGAGCGCAAACTTCTTATGCAAGAACTCAGGTAGAATTAGCACAATTCCAATATCTATTACCTCGATTATCTGGTATGTGGACGCACTTAGAAAGACAGCGTGGTGGTATTGGTATGCGTGGTCCTGGAGAAACTGAAATTGAAACAGACAGACGTATTGTTAGAGATAGAATTGCCCTTTTACGCGAAAAGTTAAAAGTAATTGATAAACAAATGGCTTCTCAAAGAGGAAACAGAGGAGCAATGGTTCGTGTAGCTCTAGTTGGATATACAAATGTTGGAAAATCAACTTTGATGAATACCGCTGGCAAAAGTGAAGTTTTTGTAGAAAACAAATTATTTGCTACATTAGATACAACTGTTCGAAAAATAGTAATTGGCAATCTTCCGTTTTTATTGTCGGACACGGTTGGTTTCATTAGAAAATTACCTACCCAATTAGTAGAATCTTTTAAAAGTACTTTAGATGAAGTTCGTGAAGCAGATTTACTTTTGCATGTAGTTGATATTTCGCATCACGATTTTGAAGATCACATTAATTCAGTTAACGAAATCTTGAAAGAAATCAAGTGTCTTGATAAACCTACAATAATGGTATTCAATAAAATTGATGCCTACCAGCCAGAAGTTATTGCAGAAGATGATTTAATGACAGAGAGAACATCCAAACACTATTCTATTGATGAATGGAAAAAAACTTGGATGAATAAAGTTGGGTCAGATAATACTATTTTTATATCGGCAACAAACAAAGAGAATTTTGAAGAATTTAGACGAAAAGTTTATGAGGCTGTTAGAGAAATACACATTACAAGATTTCCTTATAACAATTTCTTATATCCAGATTTCGACCATCTAATAGAAAATGAAGATATTTAATAAAAAAGCTCGGAAAGTTTCCGAGCTTTTTTATTATTTAAAACTTGTAATTTAAGCCTACTCCTAGTGTTTCTCTCAATTGAAAACCACTGAATGCATTATCATCATAAATTGCTTGAAATGTAAAATTAGTAGATAAATATTTATTTACCTGCAAAGAAATGTTTAATTGATAATCAACAACAACATTTTCAGGTTTTTTAAGATAATTCGAATATAGATTTAAAATATTTTCGATACTAACATTTTCCATTGGACTAAACTTATAATAGCCGTTTAAAGACATTCCTAGTTGATATAACATAGTTTTACCTTGATGAACACCAAAAGCCTCTCCAAACTCTGTAAACTCACTATCAACAAATGTAAATCTAGATGTAACCGGCGCAATATTTACGCGTAAGTTATCATTGTGCTTCCACAACATACCCGGACCAATTTGTAAATAAGCAGGCGACATAAAATGTGAATTTCTAACACCATTTTTATCATGTCCAGAATCCATTTGAGTTTTAAAATTTAAGAAAAAAGAATAATACCACTTATCTGTCATTTGTTTACCTAAAACAGAATTAATTTCTAAACGATCATCTGTCTTCTTTTGTTCTTGCCCCTTATTTTTACTTAAACCGTAATTTACCTGAAATCTAGAATCCCAAGTCCAATCTCCTGAGGTATAATTTAAATCGTAATTAACATTTAGAGTACCAGCCATAGAATTATCTCCTCCTGCTTGCCAATTTGAAAAACTAGATTGATTGACAAGAAGTGCAAATATTCCTCCTTTCTTCCATTGAGGTTGTGTAGTTTCGGCTTCTACAACTTCACCCGTTTCAACAATTTCAATCTCTTGTGCTTGAGCTACAGAAAATGTTACTAACGCAAATACACTTAACAAAATTTTTCTCATATTGTGTTTTATTTTAACACAATAATAGTTCATTTTTAAGACATATCTAAATATTGTGATTTTTATTGAGTATTTAAATCAATTATTTTTAACGACAACAAGATATTAAAGAAAGGAATATAGTTATGTTATAGAAAGCTAAATACTCACATTAGCATGAATAACTAAATGACTGTAAAAAAGCCCAGATAGGTCAATACTTTATAAAACATCAATTAATTCAAATTACTTTACTGTATACTTTATCCCAACACCAATCGTTTGTTTCTGCTGTAAAGCTTCAAAAGTTTCATTATCATATAAAGCGTGATAATTAATATTTGCTGATATGTATTTGGTTACTTTTAAATCGATATTTAACTGATAATCAAAATCTACATTTTTGGTATTTTCAATATAATTCGCATATGCACCTAAAATATTTTCAATAGTAATATTTTCTACTACTGTAAATCTATAATATACGTAAGCTGATGCACCAAATTCAATTCGTTTGGTTTCATTCTGTTCAACACTAAAAGATTTTCCATTTCTAGTAAATTTTTCATGTACGAAAATAAATTTAGTTGAAGCTGGTGAAAAATTAACTTTTAAATCATCATGTTTTTTCCAAAAAACACCAGGGCCAAACTGTAAAAAAACTGGGGAAGCAAAGTGAGAAATGGTTTTAAACTCATCTTTTGGATCATAACCACGATCAAATTGGGTTTGGAAATTTAAGTATCCTGAAAAATACCAATCCTCCTTTAACGGCTTTCCTAATATTGAATTGATTTCTATTCGATCGTCTGTTTTTTTGGTAGAATTCTTTTTCTGACGATTAAATCCGTAAGTAGCTATCAGTTTATTGTCCCAATTCCAGCCATCTTTTTGATAATTAAAATCATAATTAATTCGCCCATTAATTGTCAAATTATTGGAGCCACCAATTTGCCAATTATCAAAACTAGACTGACTACCTGTAAGGGAATTTACACCAGAAATTTTCCATTTTTTAGCAGCCATGCTATCGTGTTTAGTTTGAGCCATTGTATTAAAACAAGTGAGAAAAATCAAACATAAAAAAAAATACTTACTCATGGTTAAAAGCTTTAACACAAAGTAAGTATTTTAAATTTTGTATTTCAAATTATTTCTTCTTGAAGATTGGCACTGCCGAGCAAGCTTCTCCAAACATAACTGAACGTGCTTTTTGCATCATCAATTGAGTGGCCAAGACATAAGCTTCTTCAGGTATTTCTCTTTTAGAACATCCTTTAATAATTACAGGTAGATTCTCATATTCAGAGTAGTCAATACTCAATAATAATTCTTGAAAAACGAATCGTTCTAACTCTGATTTATTTCCTAAAAACACACGCTTTGCCACAGGTTGTAAATAGCTTGTAAGCAACATATATGTCCAGCCTGGCAAAATAGCCTCTGTTGAACAATACAGCCCCACATAAGCATCTTGGTAAATTGACCAATCAATTTGTTTTAAAGCGGCTCTAAATTCTTTTTCTCTTAAAACAAACCCTTCATATAACCATTGTGAAATATCAATATCCATACGAGGATTTATAGGATATATTTCCTCTAGATCAAAAATTTTAAGAGAGCTATTCGCTACTTTATTTACAATTTCTCCTTCCATAATTATAGTAATCCTAACTCCAATTGAGCTTCTTCACTCATCAAATCTTTTGTCCAAGTAGGTTCAAAAGTAAGCTCTACTTCTACATTATTTACCTCATCAATTGATTTCACTTTTTCTTCCACTTCCATTGGCAACGTTTCTGCTACTGGACAATTTGGCGAAGTTAATGTCATTAAAATTTTCACATCGTTTGTTTCGTTTACAAACACATCATATATCAATCCCAATTCATAGATATCAACTGGAATTTCTGGATCGTAAATTGTTTTTAAAACCTTTACGATATTTTCTCCTAATTGTTGTACGTCTATTGCTCCCATACTTATTTTGCTTATTAATTACCTTGCCTGAAAAGCCAAAGCATACATTTTAATTTGTTTTATCATCGATACCAATCCGTTTGCACGCGTTGGTGATAAATGTTCTTTTAATCCAATTTCGTCTATAAAAGACATATCTGCCTCTAAAATATCTTCTGCTTTTTGGCCAGAAAATACGCGAATTAAAATAGCAATAATTCCTTTTGTTAGAATTGCATCGCTGTTTGCAGTAAAAGAAACAATTCCGTCGTTGCACTCGGCATGTAGCCAAACTTGCGATTGGCATCCTTTAATTAAATTTTTTTCTACTTGGTATTTTGCATCAATCAGGGGCAAGCTTTTTCCTAATTCAATAATATATTCATAGCGTTGCATCCAATCGTCGAACATTGAAAATTCGTCGATAATTTCTTCTTGTGCTTCTCTTATTGTCATAATTATATTTATTTCCTAAAATCGTATTTATTATAAAAGCATTTGCTTTGCTTTCTTTACAGCCTCAACCATTATATCAATTTCTTCTTTTGTGTTGTAAAAGCTGAATGATGCTCTGATTGTACCAGAAATACCGAAGAAGTCCATAATTGGTTGCGTACAATGATGACCTGTTCTTACAGCAATTCCCAATTTGTCAACAATAACACCAACGTCATATGGATGTATTCCTTCAATGTTAAAGGAAATTACTGCTGTTTTATGCTTTGCGGTACCAATTATCTTTAATCCTTCAATCTCTAAAAGTCTTTTAGTTCCGTATTCTAATAACTCGTGCTCATAAGCAGCAATATTGTCAAAACCTATTCCATTCATATAATCTAAAGCATAACCAAGTGCAATGCCACCTGCAATATTTGGGGTTCCAGCTTCAAATTTATGTGGTAAACAAGCGTAAGTCGTTTTCTCGAAAGTAACTGTTTTAATCATTTCACCCCCTCCTTGATAAGGTGGCAGTTTATTTAACCATTCTTCTTTTCCATAAAGAACTCCTGTACCTGTTGGTCCACAAACTTTGTGCCCTGAAAAAACATAGAAATCGCACCCTAATGCTTGTACATCTGGTTTTATATGAGGCGTAGCTTGTGCTCCATCAATTAGTACGGCAGCACCAACACTATGTGCTTTTCTAATGATTAACTCTATTGGATTAATTGTTCCTAAAGCATTCGAAACATGTGTTACAGCAACAATTTTTGTGTTCTTGTTAATTAATTCATCTATGGTGTCTAACACCAATTCACCGTTTTGATCCATCGAAATAACTCTTAGTGTTGCGCCCGAACTTTCACAAGCAAATTGCCATGGCACAATGTTAGAATGATGCTCCATTGCAGAAATCAAAACCTCATCACCTGCTTTTAGTAATGTTCCAAAACCATTAGCTACAAGATTTATCCCGAAAGTTGTACCTGCAGTTAATATAATTTCTTTGTCTTCTTTAGCATTAATATGATGCTGTACTTTTTTTCTTGCCTCTTCATAAGCATCAGTAGCTAATTGGCTAAGCGTATGTACACCACGATGAATATTTGCATTGATTTCTGAGTAATATTTTTCAATTGCATCAATAACAACCTGTGGCTTTTGCGCCGTTGCGGCATTATCAAAATAAACCAATGGCTTTCCGTTTACTTTTTGATTAAGAATTGGAAAGTCATTTCTAACTGCATTTATATCTAACATAATGATCTATTTAACCTGATTTCTAATTGCAAAGATAGTGAATCTCATTTGTTTGCAGAAAAATTTTAAACTATAACAAAACCGTATTTCTCTATCAAAATCATTCATCTATTTGCTATTATATATTATACCTTTTACTTCTATTTAGAATTTCACTAATTTAATCATCTTTTAATTACAAGTTCATATTTTTATTTTAAACAAAATAACACACTTACTATCTCTATTTTATAATCATTTGAAAAACAATCTATTTACTGTAAATATAAGCTAGATATATCGTTATTTAAAATTAATCTAAATATATTTTGATGTTTCGGTAAAAGATTTTAGATTTGTAATTATTAAGACTTAATTAAAATAATGATTTATGAAAAAAGTATTACTTGCAGCATTTATAACATTAAGTATTGTTAGCTGTAAAAACAATAACAAAGCAGAGCAGTCTTCTATTGCAAATAATACAGAAGTAAATATTTCTAATGAACGAATAGTATCGTTAAATGGAGCTATTTCTGAAATTTTAGTCGATTTAGGTCAACGCAATCAAATTGTAGGTATTGATATTACAAGTTCTTATCCTGCTGATTTAGCAAAAAAAGCTACACAACTAGAACACGTAAACAAAATCAATATTGAAGGATTATTAGCCTTAAAACCAACAATTGTATATGTTTTAAAGAAAGATTTGAACGAAAATCTAGAAAAACAATTGACTGATGCTGGTATAACATTAATTGTTATTGAACAAGATTACAGCGTTGATGGTGCTAAAAAACTTATTGAAGAAGTTGCAACTCCACTACAAATCAAAGATTACGATAAATTATACACAAAAATTGATCAGGATATTAGCCAGGTAAAACCTTTAGAAACAAAACCAAAAGTATTGTTTATCTACGCAAGAGGTGCAGCCAACTTATTTGTTGCTGGTGCTGACACACCTATTCAAAGCATTATAGAATTAGCTGGTGGAGAAAATGCTGCAAAAGGATTTAGCGATTTTAAACCTTTAACGCCAGAAGCATTATTAAACAGCAATCCTGATTATATTCTTCTTTTTGACACTGGATTACAAAGCATGGGTGGTGTTGACGGTGTGTTAAGCATTGAGGGAATTACAAAAACTAATGCTGGAAAGAATAAAAAAATCATTACAATGGATGGTTTATTATTAACTGGTTTTACACCTAGAATTGGTGAAGCAGTTACTATATTAAACCAGAAAATATCAGAATAAACTCTTGTAAAATATGAGTAAAAAACTCTCTTTTTATATAGTTGTACTTGCGATACTGCTTTTAGTTATCGCAAGTATTTCTATTTTCTTAGGAGTCTATGAATTTGAATCGAGTAATTTTCAAACCATTAAACAATTAATTTTCAATCCAGAAAGTGTTATTCCAAGTGATAGATACGTTATTCTAAATGTAAGATTACCTCGAATTATTATGGCAATTCTTGCTGGTGGCGGACTTGCATTGGCAGGTACTTCTTTACAAGGAATGTTTAGAAATCCGTTAGCATCGCCAGATTTGATTGGTATTACTTCTGGTTCTGTATTATTTGCAGCAATAGCAATTATTTTGGGCGAATTTATTAAAGCTTATATTCCTGCTTTTTTACATTACTCTTTTTTAAGTTTAATGAGCTTTATAGGCGCATTAATTACCATGAGTTTTGTTTATCGAATGTCTACCACAAACGGAAAAACAAACATTAGTATTTTACTTTTATCTGGTGTAGCTATTACTGCCTTATCTGGCGCAGTTACGGGTTTATTAATTTATATTTCCAATGATGAAGAATTAAAGAACCTTACGTTTTGGACATTGGGGAGTTTAGCTGGAGCTACTTGGCCTAAAATAGTTATAGTAGCTGTAATTGTAGCTTTAGCGCTACGTTATCTAATTCATTTAGGAAAAGCCCTAAACGCAATGATGCTTGGTGAGCGCGATGCAAATCATTTAGGAATATCTGTAGAAACTATCAAAAAGAGAATCATTTTATTTTCTGCACTTCTAGTAGGTACTATTGTAGCATTTACAGGTACAATAGGTTTTGTTGGTTTGGTAGTCCCGTATATACTACGACTAATCTTCAAATCAAACTATTACTTTGTATTGCCACTTTCTTTCTTAGCAGGTGCCATATTATTATTAGTTGCCGACAATATTAGCCGAACACTTGTTCCTCCAACAGAAGTACCAATAGGAATATTAACAGCTTTAATGGGAGCTCCGGTATTTATTGCAATCTTATTAAAGTTCAAAAAATCGTTATAAGATGATAGAAGCATTTAATATATCTTTCAAAGCAAAAGAACGCTATCTAATCAACAATATTGATTTTAGTTGTAACAATGGCGAATTTATTGCTGTTCTTGGGCCTAATGGCGCAGGAAAATCAACTTTTTTGAGTCTTTTGGCAAATGAAATCCATCAAAATGGAAATAAAATATCGCTTAAATCTTGCGAATATCCACAGTGGTGCACAAAAACATTACCTCAACACAAAGCTAAATTTTCGCAACAATTTAATGTAGATATTCCTCTTCCTGTTGACGAAGTTGTAATGATGGGACGATATCCGTACTTTGATCACACACCTTCCGAAGCCGATAAAAAAGCAGTTGAAGAAAGCATGAATTGTATAGACGTTTGCTCCTTACAAGACAGAGAATACAATCATTTATCTGGAGGCGAAAAACAACGCGTTCATTTGGCTCGAGTTTTAGCTCAACTAAACAATTCGATTGAAAATAAATTGTTATTTTTAGATGAACCATTAAATAATTTAGATGTATTGCACCAGCATAAAATACTAAATTTAATTAAAGAATTTACTCAGCAAGGTAATTCGGCTATTGTGGTGCTACACGATTTGAATTTAGCTGGACAATTTGCTGATAGAATACTATTATTAAATAAAGGAGAAAAAGTAATATACGACACTCCTACTACCGTTTTAACACAAGAAATAATTTCGGACGTGTACAACTTTCCATGCATTGTTGCACAAAATCCGGTAAACAATACTCCAATAATCTTATTTGGAGCTTAATATCATTGATTTTATGAATACAGAAAACTTATCGTTAAAAGAACGTTGGAACAAATTAAAAGAAGAAAATCCTAGACTGCGTATCAGAAATGCTGCAAAAGAGCTTAATTCTAGTGAAATGGAATTGTTGGCTACAAACATTGGCGACTCTACAATTGTTTTAAACAATGATATGAAAGCACTTCTTAGCGACATCGAATCATTGGGTAAAGTAATGGCATTAACGCGTAATGACGAATGTGTACATGAAAGAAAAGGAATTTATAGCAATGCTGATTTCTCTAATCCACATGCAGGATTATTTGTAAATCCAGATATCGATTTGCGTATTTTCTTATCACATTGGAAATATGCTTTTGCTGTAATTGAAGTTACAGGAAACATTACCCGAAAAAGCATTCAATTTTTTGGAAAAGATGGAGAAGCAATCCACAAAATATATCTAACAAACGAAAGCAACGAAGCTGAGTTTGATAAATTTGTTGAAAAACACAAAGCAGAAAGTCAAGAATTTGAAGTGGTTACAACTCCATACGATAAAAACTTAGACGAAAGATTGGATGAGGAAATTGATGTAGAAGGATTTAGAAAAGAATGGGAAACCTTAAAGGATACTCATGATTTCCATATATTATTAAAAAAATACAATGTTTCTAGAACACAAGCTTTGCGTTTAGCTCCAAACGAATACTACGCAAAACAAATATCAAAAGAGGCTATTGTAACAATGTTAGAACAAGCATCTGCTGAGCAAACACCAATAATGGTTTTTGTGGGCAATAAAGGAAACATTCAAATTCATACTGGAGAAATAACTAAAACGCTTTGGCACCAAAACTGGTACAACGTATTAGATCCGGACTTTAATATGCACCTAGACATGGATAAAGTAGCGCAAACTTGGGTAGTGCGTAAACCAACCGAAGATGGAATTGTTACGGCAATTGAAGTGTTTAATGAAATGGGCGACATTATTGTTCAGTTCTTCGGAAAAAGAAAACCAGGAGTACCTGAATTAGAAACTTGGAGAAACATTGTTGCTCAATTAAACTAATTTTCAATAAAAAAATCAGCTTTATTAAAGCTGATTTTTTTATTTTCAAAAACGAAATAGTTACAAAGTCAACAAACACATTAATTTGCGCTTTGCATTATTTGCACATTTTTCTTCGTTTAATTAAAACTTTAAAACATAAACAGTGAGTTAGCAAAAAATGAATAATATTAAATTTAACCATATACATTTTTCAAACAAAATTCCACAAAAAAACAGTTTTGCTCAAAAAAGTTATCAACATCATTTGATAACTTATCTTGCTGTTTTTTTTTGATAAATCATCCCTTAACACTAACTTAGCAAAACTAGCTTTCCATTTATTACTTTATATAAAGTAATAAATTTCAATGTTTTACAAAAATTCGAATTTACAAAAAACGAATTTAAAACAAAAAAAAGCTTTTTCTTTATTAATTCGTTTTTCTAACAAACAATATTATTTGCTATGTCTATTTTCGATAAAAGAGTGAACTATAAACCATTTGAGTATCCGGGTATATATCAGTTCACAGATGCTATTAACAAGTCGTTTTGGGTTCATAGTGAAGTAGATTTCACTGCAGATACACAAGACTTCCACTCTCACCTTACTAAAGAAGAACAACTTGCAATTAAACACAGTTTATTAGCAATTGCTCAAATTGAAGTGGCAGTAAAAACATTTTGGGGAAATTTATACTTACACTTTCCAAAACCAGAATTTAACGGACTAGGAGCAACATTTGCAGAATGTGAATTTAGACACTCAGAAGCTTATTCGCGTTTATTGGATGTTTTGGGCTATAACGACGAATTTGAAGATTTATTAAAAATTCCAGTAATCAAAGAACGTGTAGATTATTTATCATCAGTACTAGAAAATTCAAACAACAATACTGACAGAAAAAAATATGTTGTTTCATTAATATTATTTTCTCTATTAATCGAAAACGTTTCATTATTCAGCCAATTCGCAATTATCTTATCTTTTACAAGATTTAAAGGATTGATGAAAAACGTAAGCAATATTATTGCTTGGACATCAGTTGACGAACAAATACATGCAAACGCTGGTATTTATATCGTAAATATTATTAGAGAAGAATTTCCTGATTTCTTCGACGAAGAATTAGTTCGTCACGTAAACGAAGTTGTAAAACATTCGATCGAAATAGAAGCAAAAATTTTAGATTGGATTTTTGAAGCTGGCTCAATAGAAACTGTAAACAAAAACGATTTATTAAACTTCATGAAATTTAGAGTTGATGAAAGTATGGTAAAAATTGGTTTACAGAAAGTTTACAATACAACTCAAGCTGAATACAAGCCAATGGCTTGGTTTGAAGAAGAAGTTTTTGCAAATAGCTTAGACGATTTCTTTGCTAAAAGACCGGTTGACTATACTAAACACGACAAAAGTATTACAGCCGACGACTTATTTTAAATTAATCTCTAAAAATTGCACATGACCATGACAAACCTTGAACTACCATTAGAAACTATAGATAATACCAATTTACAAGAAAAACTTTGGTGGAAAAACTCGGAAAGCGAGCAAATTCTAAACCGAGGTTATTTATTAAAAGGCGAAACTGTTGAAGGCGCTATTGATCGTATTACAACAGCTGCCGCAAAACGTTTATTTAAACCCGAATTAAAAGAATCTTTCCAAGAAATGATTGAGCGCGGATGGATGAGTTTAAGCTCTCCTATTTGGGCAAATATGGGTACTGAGCGTGGATTGCCAATTTCTTGTTTTAACGTAAATATTCCCGATAGTATTGAAGGAATTACGCATAAATTAGGAGAAGTTATCATGCAAACAAAAATTGGTGGTGGTACATCGGGTTATTTTGGTAATTTACGAGAAAGAGGAAGCGCCGTAACAGACAATGGTAAAAGTAGTGGAGCTGTAAGCTTTATGAAATTATTTGATACGGCAATGGATACTATTTCACAAGGTGGAGTAAGACGTGGAGCTTTTGCAGCCTATCTTGACATCGATCACCCAGATTGCGAAGAATTTTTAAATATAAAAAACATCGGAAATCCAATTCAAAATTTATTCTTCGGGGTAAATATTCCTGATTATTGGATGAAAGAAATGATAGACGGAGATAAAGAAAAAAGACAATTGTGGGCAAAAGTTCTTGAAAGCAGACAGCAAAAAGGAATGCCTTATTTATTTTTCTCTGACAATGTAAACAGCAACAAACCACAAGTATACAAAGACTTGAACTTACGTATCAATGCAAGTAATCTTTGTTCAGAAATTATGTTGCCATCAACAGATGACGAATCATTCATTTGTTGTTTATCGTCAATGAACTTAGAATTGTATGACGAATGGAAAGACACAGAAGCTGTAAAATTAGCTATTTTCTTCTTAGATGCTGTTTTACAAGAATTTATAGAAAAAACAGAAGGTAATTATTATTTAGCTTCTGCAAACAAGTTTGCTAAAAGACACCGTGCGCTTGGTTTAGGTGTTTTAGGATGGCATTCTTATCTACAAAAAAATATGATTCCTTTTGAAGGCTTAGAAGCAAAAATGTTAACAAATAAAATATTTGAAAACATTAGTACAAAAGCAGATAAAGCATCACAAGAATTGGCTCGTATTTACGGCGAACCAGAAATTTTAAAAGGATATGGTAGAAGAAATACGACAACAATGGCAATTGCACCTACAACATCGTCTTCTGCTATTTTAGGACAAACTTCTCCTGGAATTGAACCTTTTAGCAGTAATTATTATAAAGCTGGTTTATCTAAAGGAAACTTTATGCGTAAAAATAAATACCTAACGGCACTTTTAGCTGAAAAAGGTATGGACAACGAAGAAACTTGGAGAAACATTATGCTTTCTGGTGGAAGTGTTCAGCAATTAGAAGGCTTAACAGAAGAAGAAAAAGCTGTTTTTAAAACATTTAAAGAAATCAGCCAGTTGGAAATTATTCAACAAGCAGCCATTCGTCAAAAATACGTTGACCAATCACAAAGCTTGAACTTGAATATTCCTTCTTCCTTACCAATTAAAGAAGTAAATCGCTTAATGATTGAGGCTTGGGAGTTAGGTGTAAAAACGTTGTATTACCAAAGAAGTCAGAGTGTATCAAAAGAAATGGTAACTAACTTAGTTAATTGTAGTAGTTGCGAATCTTAATAAAATTTAAATCTTACAAAACAGTGAACATCCTAAACAGATTTTCACTGTTTTTTTGTCGATTTCAATCGCTTTAAGACACTTTTGTATTAAAAATAAGGATTTATCTTTTACAATAAAAAAATAGGCTAAACGCTTTAAAAAACGCTTAGCCTATTTTTTTATATAAATCTATATTTTTTAAATTTCAAAACCCATTGTAACACCTAACTTTTCAGCTATAACCGCTGCTACTTTAGATTTCAATTCAGGAATTCTAATACTTTCAGTTACCCCATCTGTAAATGCATACATCAATAAGGCTTTTGCTTCTTTCTCAGGAATTCCTCGTTGTCTTAAATAAAACATTGCATCTCCATCTAACTGACCGATTGTACAACCGTGAGAACAACGAACATCGTCTGCAAAAATTTCTAATTGTGGCTTAGCATATACTTGCGCTTTGTCTGACAACAAAATATTGTTATTTTTCTGAAAACCATCTGTTTTTTGAGCAATTTTATCTACATAAATTTTACCATTGAAAACACCTGTAGAATTATCGTCATACAAACCTTTATAATCTTGAAAACTCTCACAGTTGGGTTGATCATGAGAGACTAATGTATAATGATCTACATGCTGTTTTCCACCAATCAAAGTTATTCCCTTCATTGTACTATCAACACGTTCTCCTTCTTGATAGAAATTAAGGTTATTTCTCGTCAATTTTCCACCAAAAGAAAAAGTATGCATTGAAACTCTACTTTCTTGTTTTTGCTTAATAAAAGTATTATCTATTAATGTACCTGTTTCTAAGTCATTTTGAAACTTATAGAAATCAACAATAGCGCGTTTTGCAGCAAAAATTTCAGTTACTGAATTAGTAAATACACTACATTCACTCACGCTTTGATGACGTTCCAAGATTTGTACATGTGCATTTTCGCCAACTATAACTAAATTACGCGGTTGTACTAATAAAGCCTGATCTTCAATCGTAGATAAGTAAATAATCTCTATTGGTTTTTCAACAACTTTACTTTTTGGAATATTGACAAAAGCTCCCTCCACAGCATAAGCTGTATTTAAAGCTGTTAAACTATCTGTTTTATCAGCACAAGTATTGTAATACGCATCAATTAGCATTTTATACTTTGGCTTTGTTAAGGCAGAAGACAACAAGCATACATCAATTCCTTCATGCGTTGTTGAAGATAAATGAGCGCTGAAAATTCCGTTGATAAAAACTAGTTTATATGTATCCGAATCACCTAAAAAGTATTCTTTTACATCTTTATAATCAATTGCTATTTTGCTTTTTGGCAACACACAAAAATCGTTCTTTAAAATAGAATTTAATGATGTGTATTTCCAAGCTTCTTCCCTTTTAGTAGGAAAACCTTTATTTTCGAAAGTCTTTAATCCTTCCAAACGAATATTGTGCAAAGTATCATGTTCTCCTTGCAACTGTTGTTCAAAAGCAACAAAAGACGTTATTAATTTATCTTTAAGTTCCATATGTATTTCTGAAATTAGATTAAAAATTAGATAGTTTTGAATAATTAAAATCTCTTATAGAGATTCTTTAATCCAATCGTATCCTCTTTCTTCTAATTCTAATGCCAGCTCCTTTCCTCCTGTTTTTACGATTTTACCGTCCATCAAAACATGTACGAAATCTGGCACGATATAATCTAGTAAACGTTGGTAGTGAGTAATTAAAACTACTGCGTTATTTTCGTTTTTCAACTTGTTTACTCCATTAGCAACAATACGTAATGCATCAATATCTAAACCTGAGTCCGTTTCGTCAAGAATAGCTACTTTTGGCTCTAACATAGCCATTTGAAAAATCTCGTTACGCTTTTTCTCTCCTCCAGAAAATCCTTGGTTTAATGAACGAGATAGAAATTTACGATCTATTTCTAATAATTCAGCCTTTTCTTTAATTTTTTTCAGCATCTCATTTGCAGGCATTTCTTCTAAGCCTTTTGCTTTTCTTGCCTCGTTAATTGCTGTTTTAATGAAATTTGTTACTGAAACACCAGGAATTTCAACAGGATATTGAAATGATAGAAAAATTCCTCTATGAGATCTTTCTTCTGGAGATAATTCTGCTAATTCTTCTCCAACTAATAACATTTCTCCTTCTGTAACTTCAAAAGCTTCGTTACCAGCAATTACAGACGATAATGTACTTTTTCCAGCACCGTTAGGTCCCATGATTGCATGTACTTCTCCTGCTTTTACTTCTAGGTTAATTCCTTTTAATATTTCTTTATTATCAACACTTGCGTGTAGGTTTTTTATCTGTAACATAAAACGTCGTTATTTAAAATTTGTAATGATTGGGAAATTTTCTATAAAACTAGACTACTATCCTACGCTTCCTTCTAATGAAATTTCAAGTAATTTTTGTGCTTCAACTGCAAATTCCATCGGTAATTTATTTAATACCTCTTTAGAGAATCCGTTTACAATTAAAGCAATTGCCTTTTCTGTAGGAATTCCGCGTTGATTACAATAAAATATTTGATCTTCTCCAATCTTGCTCGTTGTTGCTTCGTGTTCAATCTGAGTGGTTGAATTCTTAGCTTCAATATAAGGGAATGCGTGTGCACCGCAAGCATTACCCATTAATAGAGAATCACATTGAGAAAAATTACGCGCATTCTCAGCACGTGATCCTACGTGAACTAATCCTCTGTAACTATTTTGAGATTTTCCTGCGGAAATACCTTTAGAAATGATGGTAGACTTAGTGTTTTTACCTAAGTGAATCATTTTTGTACCTGTATCTGCTTGCTGAAAATTATTTGTTACAGCAACCGAATAAAATTCTCCTATAGAGTTATCTCCTTTCAAAATACAAGAAGGATATTTCCATGTTACCGCAGAACCAGTTTCTACCTGTGTCCAAGAAATCTTCGCATTTGTTTCGCAAATACCTCGTTTAGTAACAAAGTTATAAACTCCACCTTTACCTTCGCTGTTACCAGGGAACCAGTTTTGTACTGTAGAATATTTAATTTCTGCATTATCTAATGCTATTAATTCTACTACAGCTGCATGCAATTGATTTTCGTCCCTAGATGGCGCCGTACATCCTTCTAAGTAAGAAACATAACTTCCTTCATCCGCTACCACTAAAGTACGCTCAAACTGTCCAGTGCCTGCTTGGTTAATACGGAAATATGTTGATAATTCCATAGGACAACGTACTCCTTTTGGAATATAACAAAACGATCCGTCAGAGAAAACGGCAGAGTTTAAAGCTGCATAAAAGTTATCGCTTTGCGGAACTACAGTGCCTAAATATTTTTTTACTAATTCTGGATATTCTCTAATAGCTTCCGAAATAGAACAGAAAATAATTCCTTTTTCAGCTAAAGTATCTTTAAATGTAGTTGCTACAGAAACAGAGTCCATTACAATATCCATAGCTACTCCTGATAATCTTTTTTGTTCATCAATAGAAATTCCTAGTTTATTGAATGTTTCAATAAGTTCTGGATCTACCTCATCTAAGCTATTGTATTTTGCTGTTCCTTTTGGCGCTGAATAATATGATATTGCCTGAAAATCTGGCTTTTCATAATGTACATTTGCCCATTCTGGCTCTGTCATTCCTTGCCAAATTCTAAAAGCTTCTAATCTCCATTCTGTCATCCATTCTGGCTCTTCTTTTTTAGCAGAAATAGCTCGAATAATATCTTCATTCAAACCAATAGGAAAAGTTTCAGATTCTATATCAGTATAAAATCCGTACTCATACTCCTTGCTTTCTAATTCTTTTTTTAAATCTTCTTCTGTATACTTGCTCATATATTAATACTTAAAAGCAATTATTACCTGCTTCTACATTAGACTTTACTTTTTTAGAGAAAAGTTTTCTCTAGTAGTTTTTACAAAGAAAAACTTTCTCCACAACCACAAGTTCTACTTGCGTTCGGATTGTCAAAATGGAAGCCTTTTCCATTCAATCCTCCAGAATACTGAAGAGTTGTTCCTACTAAATACAGGAAACTCTTTTTGTCTACAGCAATTTTCACTCCATTATCTTCAAAAACTTTATCATTTTCTGTAATATCATGATCAAATTTTAATTGATAAGACAATCCTGAGCATCCACCACTTTCAACACCTACGCGAACGTAATCTTTTGTTACGTCAAAACCTTCATCCTCCATTAAAAGAGCCACACGCTTACTTGCTATGTCTGAAACTTTTATCATACGTTTTCTTTAAGTAGATTAATTATATTGATTGACAAAGGTATTATAAAAAAATGGTTTCTAATAGTAACTAACATATTTATAACGTTTAGAAGTTTTAATACTAAGATCAATTAAAACCACTACCTAATCACTTTCACAACACTGATAATCAATATATAACACTAAAAAGTTCCTTTTTACATCATCATTTTGTTTTTTTGCTAAAAAAATGTACTTTTTTAACACCGCTTATTTTTTTGTTTTTTCCTTTCAAAAAACAATTGCAAAAACATTTATTTCTTCAATTCTTCTATATATACATGATTGGCGATTTAAAATAAAAAGAGTAATTTGCATGCATCTTTAATATAAACAATTATTTATGAAATTATATAGCATAGAAAGTGGGAATTTTAAATTAGATGGAGGCGCAATGTTTGGAGTTGTACCAAAGGTTATTTGGAATAAAACAAATCCTGCAGATTCAAATAATCTTATTGATTTAGGCGCACGTTTATTGTTAATTGAAGATAATAATCGATTAATTTTGATTGATACTGGAATGGGCAATAAACAGTCCGAAAAATTTTTTGGCTACTATTCTATGTGGGGAGATCACAGTATTGAAAAATCATTAGCTCAACACGGATTTCACCCAGACGATATTACAGATGTTTTTCTAACACATCTTCATTTTGATCACGTTGGTGGTGCTGTAAATTGGAATACAGATAAAACTGGTTATGTAAATGCGTTTAAAAACGCAAAATATTGGTCTAATGCAAAACATTGGAACTGGGCAGTGAAGCCAAACCCAAGAGAAAAAGCTTCTTTTTTACCTGAAAATATTTTACCTATCAAGGAAAGTGGAGCTTTACATTTTGTAGATACCCCAACAAATGATATTTTGACAGAAACCCCTTTAGGATTTGACATTTTTTTTGCTGACGGACATACAGAAAAACAAATGCTTCCGATCATCAATTACAAAGGAAATAAAATTGCTTTTATGGCAGATTTATTACCTACAGTTGGTCATCTTCCTTTACCATACGTGATGGGATATGACACAAGACCATTGTTAACATTAAGTGAAAAAGAAAAGTTCTTAAATAAAGCAGCTGATGAAAATTGGCTTTTATTCTTAGAACACGATGCTCATAACGAAATAATTACGGTGCAACATACAGAAAAAGGTGTTCGTTTAAAAGAACGCTTCAGCAGTACTGATATATTAATTTAATGTTAATCAGATTGTTTACCGTAAACTAATTAATATTTTTAACCTAATTTAAATCGAAAACAAATACAAAACACAATGCGTTTAATTAAACCTATTTATCTTTCGGCGGCATTTGCATTTGCTTTGGCAAGTTGCGGAGGATCGAAAGCAATTACACAAAAACCGATTGGAGATGTAGACAATTTACCTACAAGAGTGAGTAAATTACCTGAAGATCAATTAAAAAGATGGAGCCATTTAGATATTGTAATTGATACAGTACCTGGAATGTCTGTTGATCGTGCTTATGCAGAATTGCTTAAGGGAAAAGCATTACCAAATAAAGTTGTAGTAGGTGTAATTGACTCTGGAATTGAAATTGATCACGATGATTTAAAAAATCACATCTGGACAAATACAAAAGAAATTGCTGGTAATGGTATTGACGATGACAATAATGGTTATATAGACGATATTCACGGATGGAATTTCTTAGGAAAATCTGTACACGAAAATTTAGAAATGGTTCGTGTTATTAGAAGAGGTGATGACGGCTCTGAACAATACAAAAGAGCAGTGAAAGAACTTGAAAAAGAAATTAAAGAAGCTAAAGAAATCCAACTTAGAGCAAATGCATACGCTCGTGATAATGAAAAATTAGCAAAATATTTAGGTAAAAAAGAATATACTATTGAAGATCTTAATGCAATTGCAGAGGACGCTCCTAAAGACATCATTAGTGCTCAAAAAGCAATTAGTGCCCTTTTAAATAACGGACGTGAATTATCTTGGATTGAAAGCTACCAAAACTATGGGGCAAGTAAATTAAAATACCATTTAAACGTTGATTATAACGGACGAGAATTAGTTGGTGACGATTCATCAAATATTAACGACAGAGTTTACGGCGACAATAACGTATTAGGTCCAGATAGAGACGAAGCAAAACACGGAACTCACGTTGCAGGAATTATTGCTCAGTCTAGAAATAATAATTTAGGTGGTGATGGTGTAGCATCTGACGTTGTAGAAATTATGGCATTAAGAGCTGTTCCTGATGGAGACGAATATGATAAAGATATCGCTTTAGCTATTCGCTACGCTGCAGATAACGGAGCAAAAGTAATCAACGGTAGTTTTGGTAAATACTATGAAGAAAATAGCCAATGGGTACGCGATGCAATAGTTTACGCTCAAGAAAAGGACGTTCTTATTGTAGTTGCAGCAGGAAATGATGCAAAAGACTTAAACATTGAAGGCGGTGTAGAACGTTATCCTAATGACAACGTAAAAATGGGCCCTGAAGTTGCAGATAACTTTTTAGTAGTTGGTGCATTAAACCCAGAATTTGGGAAAAATATGGTTGCAAGATTCTCTAATTACGGTGATTATGATGTAGACGTTTTTGCTCCTGGAGTTAAAATTTACGCAACAGTTCCTAACAATAATTATGAGTATTTACAAGGAACATCAATGGCTTCTCCAAACGTTGCAGGTGTTGCAGCTTTAATTAGAGCTTATTACCCACAATTTACAGCTGCAGAAGTTAAGAAAATAATTATGGACTCTGGTGTAGCTGTTAACTTTGACGTTGTTGTTGGTACAGAAAAAGAAGTAAGAAACTTCCAAACTATTTCTACATCAGGAAAATTTGTAAACGCTTACAATGCTTTATTATTAGCCGAAAAATTAGCTAAAGCAAAAAAATAAATTCAGCTAAAAAAAGTACAATATATACATAAATACTCCACAACCTTGTTATTACTAGTTGTGGAGTTTTAATTTAAAACAAGACATGAAAAAATTACTGACAACAATCCTTTTCTGCTTGCCAATTTTAAGTCAAGTAAATGCACAAAACAATCCTAATCCAGGATATTGGCAACAACACGTTGACTATAAAATGGATGTTCAAGTAGACGCAAAAAAATTTAGATATTCAGGCCAACAATCGGCAGTTTATACCAATAATTCACCCGATACGTTGCGCAAAGTTTTTTATCATTTATATTACAACGCATTTCAACCAAATAGCGATATGGATGAGCTATTAAAAAGTATTCCAGATCCAGATTCTAGAATGGTTGAAACGAAGGAGATCAGAAATAGAAAGGTTTTTGAAAGCAGAATTAGCAAATTAAAAGACAATGAAATTGGTTTCTTAAAAATTAGTCATCTAAAACAAGATGGACAAGCTTTAGAAAGCAAAGTAGTTGGTACGGTAATGGAAGTTACCTTAAAAAAACCTCTAGCTCCTAATGAATCAACTACTTTAGAACTTAACTTTGATGGACAAGCTCCGAAAATGATTCGTAGAGCAGGAAGAGAGTCAAAAGAAGGTGTAGCTTTATCAATGGCTCAATGGTTTCCTAAATTAGCAGAATATGACTTTGAAGGATGGCATACGGAACAATACCTAGGAAGAGAATTTCATAGTGTTTGGTCAAATTTTGACGTAAAAATTACTATTGATAAAGATTATATACTTGGCGGAACTGGTGTGCTACAAAACAATAATCAAATTGGTTATGGTTATGAAGACAAAGGGGTCACAGTACAACAACCCAAAGGAAAAACGCTTACATGGCACTTTAAAGCAGAAAATGTGTTAGATTTTACTTGGGCAGCAGATCCTGATTATATCCATGATATTTACGAAGGTCCAAATAATGTAAAGCTTCATTTTTTATATAAAAATGATCCAGAAATTATTGAAAATTGGAAAAAACTTCAACCTGTTACTGCACAATTAATGCAATTTTTTGATGAAAATGTAGGTCCGTATCCTTATCCTCAATATTCTGTAATTCAAGGAGGAGATGGAGGAATGGAATATTCTATGTGTACCTTAATTACAGGTAAAAGAAACTTTGCTAGTTTGGTTGGTGTTACCGCTCATGAATTGGCCCATAACTGGTTTCAACACGTTTTGGCAACTAACGAAACAAAACATGAATGGATGGATGAAGGTTTTACAACTTTTATTTCTGATTTGGCTTTATTGAAAATTATGCCAAAAGAAAATCTAGAAGATGACAATCCTTTCGCTTCATCATATAGAAGTTATTATGGAATGGTGGCTAAAAATATTCAAGAACCATTAGCAACTCATTCTGATCATTATTTAACCAATAGAGCATACTCTATTTCAGCTTATAGTAGAGGATCTATTTTTTTAACTCAACTTGCTTATATTATTGGTTGGGATAATATGATGGAAACATTGAAAACTTATTACAACAATTATAAATTTACTCATCCAACTCCCAATGATTTTAAACGTACTGCAGAAAAAGTTTCAGGAGCGAATTTAGATTGGTATATGATTGATTGGACAATGACGAATAACACAGTTGATTATGCTATTCAATTTGTTGAAGAATTACAAAAAAATCAATCATTAGTAACCTTAAAAAGAATTGGAAGAGCAGGTATGCCTTTAGATATTTTAGTTACTTATGAAGATGGTACAGCAGAGTCTTTCTACATACCTTATACTTCAATGTTTTGGAACAAACCAAATCCTTACGTAGAATATGAAAGAACTATTTTAGACGGATGGGGATGGGCACAACCAGAATACAAATTCATCATTAATAAGCCAAAAAGTAAGATTAAATCTATTGTTATAGATCCAAGTCAATTTATGGCCGATATCAATCAAGAAAACAACGTTTACAAAAAATAATAAATAACCCTCAGAAAAATCTGAGGGTTTTATTTTGTCTATATTTTCATTTGGTTTTTTACCTTTGTACAACTTATGATAAAAAAAGACGTTACATATCCCAAAACAGAAAAGCTAAAAGCTAGAAAGCATGTTGATGAATTATTTGTTACTGGAAAATCGGTAAGCAAATATCCATTGCGCATGGTTTATATTAAGCTAAATGATTGGGAAGAAAAACAGAGATTACTAGTGGGTGTTTCCGTTTCTAAACGTCATTTTAAAAAAGCAGTGGATAGAAACTATTTTAAGCGACTTTTAAGAGAAGCTTACAGAAATAATAAACACCTAATTAAAAGTGCTGTAGAAGATAAATTTGCTATTATGTTTTTTTATCAATCAAAAGATAAATTAACATATGAAGAAATAAATAGCAAAATGGTAAAACTGATTGAAAAGTTTCTTCTTCAACTAGAAGAGAATAAAAATGAAACCAAGTTATTTTAAAGCTATTTAAAGAACTTTATCTGTAGGTACCATTATTGTGTTAGATAATATAAATAAGCGCTTGTAATAACTCACAAGCGCTTATTTTTTAAATTGTATCCAAACTACTAAGAATAGCTTCTATTTCTAACATTAATTCTCTTTTTCTCATAGAAGGGTTATAAGCAAATCCTTCAAAAATAACGTAATAATCATTTTGATTATTATCTATAAAGTAGGTTGAATAAGGTCCAGACATAAAACTATTTTTTATATCCCAAGTACCTTTTATTTCTAATATCTTAGAATTTTTATATTCAAATTTCCTGCAGTATCTATAATTGTCCATACTCATATAAAAAGTTGAATTAGGTTCAATAGAGTGAACATATTTACCAATTATTGAATCTCTAATAGAAGCAAGATTTTGAACAAAATCATCAGCATATATGCTAGCTTTTATTTTATTTTTCTTAATAGAATAGGCTAAAATATTACTATTACCAGAGGCTATATCTTTTTTAAACCATAGAAAATTATCATCTACTAAAACTCTTTTGTACGATTCTGGAAGGTTTAAATTCAATCGATAGCGCTCGTTTAAATATGAAGTATATCTAACAGTTGACTTATTAATAACAGCTCTTAAATCTTCTAGTTCTTGATGATGAAATCTGCTTATTATTGAATCTTTATTATTTAAAAAAATGTCTATACTATTTTTTATATCTGTTCCTTCCACAACAAAGTAATTTTGTGGATTTGAATACCTATTCTTTAGTATATAAAATTGACTAGAATCACTAAAATCAGCAAAAAAAACGATATTTTTTCTGGTCATAGTACTATGCAAAAAGTTAGTTGGCGATTGTTGATCTAGTTCAAACATTGGTTCAAAAGGTACAATTCCTTCTATTCCTTGTGCTAAAGTACTACGTATAGTATCACCTATTTCACCTAACCATAAATCATCATCAATTACAATTAAAATTCGATCACTTTTCTCTTGATTTTTAACCAAATTATCGTCCAGCCTAGTAGGTTTATGGCACCCAATAAGCAAAAAAACAATCAGAATATAGTAAATTATCCTATTCAATTAATTTATTCTTAATTTCATACCAGGTACTAAGGTTGTATTTTCTTTTATATTATTCAATTCTCTCAACTTTGCAATACTTACACCCGAAAAGTTCTTACTAATCGAATACAAAGAATCTCCCTTTTTTACCTCATAGTATTTATTAGTAGAAGCTTGAGCTACAGTTGATTTACCAACAATTAACTTTTTACCCGGATACAAAAGATTACTTTTTAAATTGTTTATTTTTTTTAACTCAGTAATGCTCATGCCATATTTTTGTGCTATTACTCCAACACTTTCACCTTTTTTAATTGTATGATATTTATTTCTAGTACCAGTTGTTTGAGCTATTGCAATATCATAATTAGGCTTTTCTTTTAAAGACTCTTCAAATTCAACATAAGCATACATTTTGTTTTCATTTGATGCCATTAACCCCGCCTTATCAAGTGGTAAACGCAAAAAATTCATATTTTCTGATGAGTACGGAACAACACCTAACTTGTAAGTAGGATTCAAAAACTCTAATTCTTTAGTTGAAATATCTAATAACTTAGAAATTTGATCGAAAGTTAATGTCTTTTTTACCCCAATAGTATCTGTTTCCACTAATTTTGAAGGAGAACTACTTGCTTTTAAACCATGCTCTTTCGCAAACTCAAAAATATACATTGTAGCATAAAAAGCTGGTAAATAATTTTGTGTTTCCTTTGGTAAATTAGGCCGAATATTCCAATAATTTGTTTTTCCATCAGATCGACGAATTGCTTTAGAAACATTTCCAGGGCCCGCATTATATGAGGCTAAAACTAAATCCCAGTCACCAAAAATTTTATATAAATCATTTAAAAACTTAGAAGCAGCTTCCGACGATTTTAAAGGATCTATTCGATCGTCTTTAAATGACGAAACTTCTAAATTATATTGCTTTCCAGTTGCATACATAAATTGCCACAAACCTGTTGCACCAACTCTGGAAACTGCTTTCGGATTTAATGCCGACTCTACAATAGTTAAGTATTTTACCTCAAGTGGTATATTATTTTTAGCCAATTGTTCTTCAAACATTGGAAAATAATACTCGGACAAACCTAATAAACGTTCAAACGATTTTTTTCTGTTTTTTAAAAATCCTTTGATAATACGTTCTAAGTTTTCATTGTACTCAACATTAAAAGGCGTTTTTTCGTTTAATAATGCTAATCTTTGCTTCAAAACATCAGTAGTAAGCCCATCGAAATCCACCTCATTTTCAGACAATGATTCATCCTTCAAATCACTTTCCATTTCTTCAAAAAGCTCTTGATTTACCAATTCATCTAGCCAAAGTTTTTCAATACGTTTGCTAGCAGAATGGTTTACAAAACTTGCTTTTATAGAATCTAAGTATACTTGCGGATCTAATTTCTTGCTTGAAGATACTGTTTCTTCTGGGGCAACCTGTGCACTTAAAGTAAAAGATAATAGGCTAAAAACGGATAACGCTACTACTTTGTAATTCATATTATTATATTTAAATAAAGCTATGCAAATTAGTGGTTTGCATAGCTTTTAGATTATTCTTGAATTGCTTTAATTCCTGGTAAAACTACTCCTTCCAACATTTCTAACATAGCTCCTCCTCCTGTTGATACATAACTCATTTTTGGCGCTAATCCAAATTGTTTTACAGCAGCTACAGAGTCTCCTCCTCCAACTAATGAGAATGTTCCATTCTTTGTAGCTTCTGCAATAAAATTGCCCAACTCAATTGTTCCGTTTGCAAATTTTTCCATTTCAAATACTCCTAATGGACCGTTCCACAAGATAATTTTTGACTCTGAAATTACATTCTGTAAACTTGCTAAAGTTTCTGGACCAACGTCTAAACCTTGCCAACCTGCAGGAATTTCATTTGCTTTTACAATCATTGTATTTGCATCTGGCGAAAACTCATCTGCTGCTACAACATCAATTGGTAAGTGAATTTGTACATTTTTTGCTTTTGCTTGATCTAAAATACTCAAGGCTAATTCTATTTTATCATCTTCACAAATTGAATTACCGATTGATCCGCCTAATGCTTTGATAAAAGTAAAAGCCATGCCTCCACCGATAATCATATGATCTACTTTATCTAAAATATTTTCGATTATAGTAATTTTAGAAGACACTTTAGAACCTCCTAAAATAGCTGTTACGGGTTTTTCTGAGCTATTTAGTACTTTGTTTATACTCTCTATTTCTTTGGCCAATAAATAACCAAAACATTTTTCTGAAGGGAAAAATTGCGCAACAATTGTTGTAGAAGCATGTGCTCTATGTGCTGTTCCGAAAGCATCATTAATATAAAAATCTCCTAAAGATGCTAATTGTTTAGAAAATTCTAAATCGCCTTTTTCTTCTTCGTTATAAAAACGAAGATTTTCTAATAAAAGAATATCTCCTGGTTGGCTATTCTTAACTGCTTCTAAAGCTACTTCACCAACGCAGTCTGAAACAAATATTACTTTTTTACCTAAAACTTCTTCTGTTTTCGCAATAATATGGCGAAGTGAAAAAGCATCGTTTTTTTCTCCTTTAGGACGACCTAAGTGAGACATTAAAATTGCCACACCACCATCATTAATTACTTTATCAATAGTTGGTTTAGCTGCTTCAATACGGTTTGCATCGGTTACTTCAAACGATTCGTTTAAAGGCACATTAAAATCAACGCGAATTAAAACTTTTTTGTTTTTAAAATCCACATTATTCATTTGCTTCATACTTTAATTTTTTACAAAATTAGTTTATAGGTTTTACGCAAATATAAATCATTTTGAAATTGTACATTAGTATATTTTGTAATATTAAATATTTACTGTGAAACAACATAATAGCAGAATGTTAAATTAAAACACTATTTATCAATCTATTGTCTATAAAAAATTCATATTTTATCCTCTCTATTCTTGTGTCGTCTTAGCAATCCATCGTTACTAATTAGAATTATTATAAATAGCTTTTCTTTGGTAATAATCTTTTCGCCAAAAGAAATAATTTATATTTGCATTATGTTATTTTCAGAAATAGTTGGTCAAAACCAAATAAAAAGACATTTACAAGAAAACGCATTATTGGGCAGAGTGCCACATGCGCAATTATTTATTGGTGCTGAAGGTAGTGGTACGCTATCTATGGCAATTGCGTATGCACAATATTTATTGTGCAAAAATATTGGAGAAGAAAATACTGGTGGTAATGAAGCTTGCAATACTAAGTTTTCGGCATTAATGCACCCAGACTTACATTTTGTATATCCAGTAGCAACAACTGCTGAAGTAAGTAAAAATCCAACTAGTGATAAATTTTCCGAAAACTGGCGTTCTTTCCTAAAGAACACTCCTTATGGAAGTTTATTTGATTGGTACAAACACATCAATATAGAAAATAAACAAGGTCAAATAGGTGTAGATGAAGCAGGTGATATTTTAAAAAAACTAGCTTTAAAATCATTTGAAGGTGGACATAAAATAATGATCATTTGGATGGCAGATAAAATGAATACAGAAGCTGCCAATAAAATTTTGAAGATTTTAGAAGAGCCACCTGCAAAAACTATTTTTATTCTAATTACTGAAAACGAAAAGTCAATTTTACCAACTATCTTATCGCGCTGTCAAATTATCCGTTTCAATTCGCTAAACACTGTTGAAATCGAGCAAGCATTGCGAACAAATCATCATTGTAGCCCGCAACAAGCAGCATTAATTGCACGACAATCACAAGGTAATTATAACAAAGCTTTACAATTATTGCTAAACACCGATATTAATGAAGAATTTGAAAAAAGATTTGTTGTTTGGGTAAGAGCCGCTTTTAGAGCTAAAGGAAATGCTTCAGTTATTAAAGATTTGGTGGAATGGAGTGAAGATTTGGCAACATTGGGTAGAGAACAACAAAAGCAGTTTTTAGAATTTTGTATTGAATTGTTTAGACAAGCTTTATTGCTGAACTATAAATCACCTAATTTAGTTTATTACCACACTACTGTAGATAATTTTAAATTGGAAAATTTTGCTCCTTTTGTAAATGGAAACAATATCGAAGAAATATTTGAAGAACTTTCTGATGCCATTTATCACATTGAAAGAAACGGAAATAGCAAAATGATTTTTACTGATTTGAGTATAAAACTAACTCGACTAATTCACAAAAAATAATTATTGAGTAGAATTAAATAAATAGTAGTCAACTTCTTATTTACATTTCATAATTTTGTACTATAATTTATTTTTTCTTATGGATTTATTCATTTTTTCTTTTGGTGCTTTATTTTCTGTTATGAATCCGATTGGATCTGTACCTATTTTTTTAAGTTTAACTCAAAATGACAGTAAGAAAAGTAAAAATAGAACTGCACTTTGGACATCCATAAATGTGTTTATTATTTTAATAATCTCCTTTTTTGCTGGTAAATATATTCTAAACTTTTTCGGTATTTCGATTGATGTTCTTCGAATTGCAGGAGGATTAATTATTTGTATGTCAGCTTATGGCTTGTTAAAAGGATCTTCTGGCAAACAACGAGGTGTGAGTAAAAAAGTAACCGACGATGCACAACAACGCTCTGATATTGCACTAACTCCGTTGGCTATACCAATGTTAGCTGGGCCAGGTGCTATGTCGTTACTTATTGCTATGTATCAAGATTATCCACATTACTTAGACAAAATTATTATTATTTCAGCAATACTTGTTTCATGTCTTGTAATTTTCGTTGTTTTAAGAAGTAGTAATTACTTATCAAAACTTTTAGGTGCATCAGGAATTGTAGCAATTTCGCGTATTGTTGGATTTTTGGTTATGGCAATTGGTATACAATACATCATAAATGCTTTGATTGTTATTTTTAAAATAGGTTAAATTCTCCTTGTATTGAAACTCGTTTTAAAATACAACAAAAACAATCAAAATATGCTAATTAATCTTCATCGTTATTTTCTTTTACGCGTTGAAACAATTTAAGTTCTTCCCATGAAAATTCGTCATTAGAGATATTTTTTAATTCAGATAGTGACTTACCTTGGTTATTAGTAAAAAGCGTTTCTAATCGCTCTATTTTATCAAATTCAAGCACTTCTTCTATCTTTATCTTATTATCATTAATTAATTTAGCCAAATGTGAGAAAATAGTTGTTGAAGTTAGTTTTCTTTCGTTGGCAATAGCCTCAATTCTCATTCCTTGCTGCCAAAGTTCAAAAGTAATTACAACAGTATTTTTCTTTGATTCTTTCTTTTTTTCTCTGCCTAACAATTTTACAATATCATTATCCTGATTTAAATCTAATCGCTCTGTTTTTAGTAAATTAGAAATATTCACCAAATGATTAATGCGATATTCACCAACTTCCAAACTTTTTAAACTATCTTTCGTAACGCTTTTTTTATCAATAATAAGTTGAGTTATTTTCTTTACTTTTTTAAGATCTAACACCATTTTTATTGTTTGATCTTCCAGCTCTTCTAACTCATTAAAAAACGTTTTCATTTGCTTTTGACCACGTACTTGTGCCATGGTAAACAACAGTTCAAAAACAATATGATCTAGTTTTGGAAAAAAATAATCATAGGCCTTATTTAATCGTTCTTGTACAAACTTTAAATCTACATTTGGCTGGGAAAATAAATAGTTGAGTTGATGAATAAATTTATTGCTATGCAAGATTAACTCTTCAAAAGTTTGTACCACTTTAGTTGACCATAATTTATAAGCTTGTTTTTTACTTCGTTCAGCTTCATCTGCATAAGTATATAAATGATTGCGCCAATTTTGATAAACACTACTCCAGTTAAAAGCCTGAATTAACTGTTCTTGCAAAAACAACTGCGTTTGATTTTCTATTTCTATTGCTAAAATTTCTTTTGAAGCCTTGTTTTTGGCGTATTGCATCACATCATAATCATTGCTTAAACCATTCATTTGAATTGGCGATAAAAGCACTAATCCTTTTAATGATTTTAGACGAGATAATGCAACATAAGCCTGACCAGGTAAAAACACACGAGAAACGTCTAAAACAGCTTTTTCAAATGTTAATCCTTGGCTTTTATGCACTGTAATTGCCCAAGCAAGTTTTAATGGATAATGTGTAAACGTACCCAATACCTCCTCTTCTATTTCTTTAGAATTTGGGTTTACTTTGTATTTTATATTTTGCCATTCATATCGGTCAACTTCAATAACTTTATTTTCATCTTCAAATCGAACAAAAACTTCGTTATTACTCAATTTGCTGATGATTCCCATTTTTCCGTTGTAATATTTCTTTTCAAATGACAAATCATTTTTTATAAAAATTACTTGTGCACCAACTTTTAAATTCAATTGATTTTCTATAGGATAAATAGACATTGGAAAATCGCCAACAATTTCAGCTTGATAAGTGTATTCTTTGCTTTTAATAGCTTCTAAAGCTTCTGCATTTATTTTATCAGCAATAGCATTGTGTGTAGTAAGTGTAATATATCCTTCTTTATTTTTTTGATGAAAACTTGGATCTACATATTGATTTAAGATTTGTAAGTCTGTCGTTGTAACGCTATTATTGCGCAAATTATTTAATATCTGAATAAATTCTCCGTCTGATTGACGATAAACTTTATCTAACTCAATGTACAAAGGCGGATTATCTCTAACTACTATGGAATGAAAAAAGAAAATGCCATCATAATAGCGTTTTAAGATCTCCCATTCATCATTTTTTACAACTGGCGGCAATTGTAGCAAATCGCCAATAAAAAGTACCTGAACGCCTCCAAATGGTTTATTATTTCTGCGAATAGTTTGCAACATAAAATCCATTGCATCCAAAACATCTGCGCGAAGCATACTTACTTCGTCGATAATTAAAAGCTCTAAGTTTCTAAATAACGAACGACGAATATTGTTCATTCGAAAATGTTTCTTGATAGAAATTCTATTTTCGAACTTTGTATATTCATTAAACAAAGGTGGATTATTAATATCTGGTATAAAACCAGCAATCGGAAATTGAAAAAATGAATGAATGGTAACACCACCAGCATTTAATGCTGCAATTCCGGTTGGTGCAACAATTACAGTATTTTTATGGGTATTACTTACAATTTCTTTCAGTAAAGTAGTTTTTCCAGTACCCGCCTTTCCTGTAAGAAAAATAGATTGATTCGTTTCATTTATAAACTGTAAAACGTACTTTGCTTCTTCTGAAAATTGATTCATTTTTTCTTAAGATTATAAACTATTAAAAAGATAAAAAAATAGCCCTAAGTTTTTTCCTAGGGCTATATAATTTTTATAAATAAAGAAAAATTATTTTTCTTCTTTTTCAGTTGTTTTTTCACTGTCTATATTTGTTGCAGCAGTTTTTCCTGAATACTTAGCATTTAATTCTTTAATGATTTCTTCAGTAATGTTGTATTGATCTTTAGCATAAATTACAGTTGAAGCCTCTTCTGTATTAAATACATAATCTAAATTATTTTTTTTAGCGTAATCAGAAATAAAGCCTTTTACTTTTTTTACTAAAGAATCCATTTCAGTAGCACTTTCTGATTGTAACTCTTGAAACAATGCTTGTTGCTTCATTTGCAATTGTTGCTCTCTTTTTTGTAATTCAGCGCTTTTTTGTTGCGCCCATTCTTGCCCCTTTTGAGCTGCATTAGCTTGGAAGCTTTGAACATCTTGTTGGAATTTTGCAATTTCACTTTCAAATTGCTTTCCCTTTTCTTCTGACTTAATTTTATATTTTGATTCAATATCTTTTACTTCTTGATATTCTGTCATTAATTTAGAAGAATCTATATAAGCAGTTTTAAACACTGTATCAGCGTTCGTAGCACTATTGTTATTTCCACAAGATAATAACAAGCCAGCTAATCCTAATACGAAAATTCCTTTTTTCATTATTTATTTTTTATGAATGGGGTAAAATTAAAAAAAACTTTTATTCTTAACTAAAATAATTGTAGTATATTCAAAAATAATAAAAATCTATACTTTATAATTAAATTATAATAAATAGTTATTATTAAAGACTCTTTTAAAAGCTATTTTAAGCGTTTTTAAAAAATTAGAACAACGTTATATACTCTATAGATAAATAACGCTTTAAAACAGCTAAATAGGGGTTTTTATCATTTTTTGATTAAAAAACTACATTTCTTGCTTAGTTAGACAAAAAATTAAAGAAGAATATTCCATAGAACGTCTTGCCTCCACATTTGAGCGTAAACCTATTGAAAAAGCTTTTAACCAGTTTCGCTTTCCTGTTTTATATTGCTCAGATAATAAAGAAACATAAAAACTATCAAACAACATAGGTTGCAAATCATCCAATGAAAAAGAAAAGTTTGAAAATATTTTTTCTATTGACTCTTTAGAAAAATGCCAAAGATGACGAGGAACATCATAAGCAGCCCAAAACTCTTTATAATATTTAGCATCAAATGAACGAAAATTAGGAACAGCTACAATTAATTTTCCATTTGGTTTTAACAATCTTCTGAATTCTAAAATCTGCTCTTCCAAATTTGGAATGTGTTCTAGAACATGCCAAAGTGTAATTGCATCAAAACTTTCATCTGCTAAATCTGCTAGAGAATTATACATGATAATGTTTTTATTCGCTGCTAATTTTTTTGCATCTTCATTTGGTTCAAAACCAGAAACTGTCCATCCTTTATTTTTTGCTTCTAACAAAAAATCTCCTGTTCCACATCCAATATCTAAAACTGATCCAATAAATTTTGTTTGATTAAAAAGTAAATCAATTTTATTTTTTAAGGCAATTTTTTTTACTGCCTGATAAATACGTTCAAACAAATTACGTTTACCATCTGTATGAGAAATATAATTTTCACTTTTATAATAATCACCAATTTTTGATTCGTCTGGAAAAGGATCTGTTATTAATAAATTATATTCTTCATTATAGAACAACGAAAAAACTTCATTTGAAACTGTAAAATCTTTTACCTCTAATTTTTTTTTGTCTTTACTAAAATTCATCATTTTTTTTCGCTTTAAAAAATCTAATCCTCTCTTTTTAGAAATAAATCTTTTTCTATGCTTTATCAAAAGTAGTCTTTTTAGTTTTGCTTAAAAAATTACTTTTTCATTTATAAAAAAATATCATAGAAAAAAGCAACTTTAATTATAGTTTTATTTTTAATTGTTTGTCTATTTTGATAATCATTTTTTATAAAATCACTTTCTCATTTCAATATATTAGATTTAATATCTCTTATTTTAAAAACTATTTTTTTTTCAAATCTTATGATTTACTTTTAAATAAAAGAAAATAGATTCGATAATAAAATAGTCACTTTTTATATAAATTACATCTAACAAATCTTTTAAAACCTATTGTTTAAAACGCTGATTTTTTTTATATAATTTGACTCAATAAAACTATCTTTTGAATAAACTATCTTTTATTTAAATCCTTTTTTTAGGTTGAATTTCACCTTATAAATTATTTACCGATACTATCTATTCAACATACATCTTCTATTCTATCTATAAAATGAATAAACTATTTTATTAAAGTGAAACTTTAGCTTATACCAGTTAATTAATAGTTACTGCCCATGACGAAAAACACAATTATAGACTTTAATAGTTTTTGTTTACGCTTATATATTAGCAAGATAGCATTAGTTGGTTAAAGCTGAAATTATATCTAATAAACCCTCTATTAAAAACAAAAACAGGAATGTTCCACGTGGAACATTCCTGTTTACAATTCGTTTTAATACTATTATTATCTTCCCATATGAATAAGTAATATTGATATATCTGTTGGTGTTACACCAGATATTCTTGAAGCTTGAGAAATGGTAATAGGTCTTATTTTTTTAAACTTTTCTCTTGATTCAAAAGACAAAGAAACGATCTTGTCGTAATCAAAATTTTCTGGTATTTTGATATCTTCTAACCTAGTTAACTTATCGGCATTGTTCTTTTCCTTTTCAATATAACCTGAGTATTTTACTTGAATTTCTGCTTGCTCAATGACCTCTTGGTCAATCTTATTTTGTTCAATATATTCCTCAACTTTTTTAAATTTTAAAATATCATCCAGCTCAATTTGCGGTCTAGAAAACACCTTAAACATCTTATCTGGCTGGCTCATTAAAGATGATCCTTTTGCTTCCAAAATTGGATTTGCTTCCTCTAAACGCACACTTGTTTCTTTGAAAAATTCAACAAATTTTTCAGATTCATTGCGCTTATATTCCATTCTTTTCATTCGTTCCTCACTGGCTAAACCAACAGAATATGATAATGGAGTAAGTCTAAAATCTGCATTATCTTGTCTTAATAATGTACGATATTCAGCTCTAGAAGTAAACATTCTATAAGGTTCATCCGTACCTTTGGTAATCAAATCATCAATCAAAACACCAATATAAGCTTCATCTCTACGCAAAATAACAGGCTCCTTTTCATTAATTTTTAGATGAGCATTCATACCTGCCATCAACCCTTGAGCTGCAGCTTCTTCATATCCAGTTGTTCCATTAATCTGTCCAGCGAAGTATAAACCATCTACTAATTTAGTTTCTAAAGTATGCTTTAATTGTGTTGGTGGAAAGTAATCATATTCAATTGCATATCCTGGTCTAAATATTTTTGCATTCTCAAATCCAGTAACAGCACGCAATGCTTTGAACTGGATTTCTTCAGGAAGTGAAGTTGAAAACCCATTTACGTAAATTTCACAAGTGTTCCATCCTTCAGGTTCAACAAAAATTTGATGTCTTTCTTTATCAGCAAAACGATTAATTTTATCTTCAATTGATGGACAATAACGAGGACCTAAACTCTTAATTCTACCTGTAAACATCGGAGAGCGATCAAAACCTTCACGTAATAAATCGTGTACTTCAGGAGATGTATAAGTCATAAAACAATCTCTTTGCTGCTTTAAAGGTGAAGTAACATCCAAATAAGAAAACTTAGCAGGATTAACATCTCCACCTTGGACTTCCATTTTTGAATAATCTAAAGAGCGTCCATCAACGCGTGGTGGTGTACCTGTTTTCATCCTTCCTGAAGTAAAACCTAGTTGAATTAAATCTTCTGTAATACCAAAGGCTGCCCCCTCTCCTGCTCTACCTCCTCCGAATTGCTTTTCACCAATATGAATTAAACCATTCAAAAAAGTACCATTGGTAAGAATAACACTCTTCGCTTTTATCGTTAAGCCTAAACTAGTAACAACTCCTTCAATCTTATTATTTTTAACAATAACCGACTTTACCATATCTTGATAAAAATCTAAATTAGGTGTTCCTTCCAACATTAAACGCCATGTTTCAGAAAAACGCATACGATCTGACTGTACTCGTGGCGACCACATAGCAGGACCTTTTGATTTATTTAGCATTTTAAATTGAATAGCTGTTTGATCAGAAACTATTCCTGAATAACCGCCTAAAGCATCTATTTCACGTACAATCTGTCCTTTAGCTATTCCACCCATAGCTGGATTACATGACATTTGAGCAATATTTTGTAAACTCATGGTAATCAGCAATGTCTTAGATCCCATATTTGCAGCAGCAGCAGCTGCTTCAGAACCAGCATGACCTCCTCCTACAACAACGACATCATAAATATCTTGAAAAATACTCATTCTTATAGAATTTTAGTTTTTTTATTGTTCCACGTGGAACATTTTAATTTTTTCTTCCTCTTTTGAACGCATTAAAGCTTCTTCAGCATCCGTATTATCTTTATATCCACAATAATGAAGAATACCATGAGACATTACACGCAATAATTCTGTATCTAAAGATTGGTTAAATTCATCTGCATTTTCTTTAACTCTATCCAAACTAATAAAAATATCTCCACTAACTGTTTGATTTTCAGTATAATCAAAACTAATAATATCAGTTAAAGTATCGTGATCTAAATATTTCAGGTTAATTTCATGTAAATATTCGTCATTACAAAAAATATAATTTATATCACCTACCGTAAAACCCTCTGAGTTAATAATCGATTCAATCCAATTTTCATAAACTTCCTCATCGGACAATGAAAAGTCGATTTCATAATTAAATGTTATCATACAAAAAATAATTTGTACAAAGGTACAATGAAAATAATTTATGTAAGAACCTGAATTTGAAAAAGATTAACTCACAAAATAGATTTTTTAAAGTAAAATGGTGCAGCGTATTTAGCGTATTTAGAAATAAATAAAATCCAAACTTAAATACGTAAAATATAGGCGGTTCAAAAAGATTAATGTATGCTTAGAATATTACAAATCTAAAAAAATATTTTGGCAAATATTGAAAATATAGAATTAAATCTCTGATGATAAATTAGAGGGATATAACAAGATGGTCCAAAAAAATAATCAAACTACACTATAGTCTATTTCAATAAATCAATTAAGCTTTTAATTCATAGCCTCTTTTGATTAATAATCTAAGAACTTTATTTTTATTAAAACAAAATACAACGCCTATAAAAATAATAATTTTTTTAAATAAAGCGGCAGTATTCAAAATCCTTTTTTATCCTAAATAAAATAACTCTCTGTAATTTGATTAAATCAATCTATAGGTAATTCAAAAAAAAATAATCAAAATACAACGCTTATAAAAATAAT